>DASWAW010000137.1:0-9412 GCA_036390955.1 Arthrobacter sp. | reverse complement strand
GCCGGCACCGGTCAGCGCGACGCCCGCCCACTTTTCCGCGTCCATGATCAGCAGGCTCTGGGCGGCGAACGTCTGCTGGGACAGCGGGGCATAGGCAAACCAGCCGACACTCTCCTGCCGCACCGGCAGCGACAGCAGGACCATGCCCGCCACCAGCAGGGCCAGGGCCAGAAGCGGCGCCGCAACCCGGGCCAGCCGGCCGGCACGGGACGGCCGGGGTTCCTTGTCCCCCATGGGATTCATGGACACACTGTAGCTGCATCAGGTCATAACGAAAGTCCGGCACCGGTCGTCCCCCAAACGTCCCCGGGACGGCCGCGGTCCGCGGCGGCCTGCGCGTGGCCGCCGGACCGGCCGCCCCTCTCAGGACGGCCGCCCGTGGCGCCCGCTACCGCCGGGTCCGGCGGACGCGGGCGGTGAGCCGTCCGATCGCGCTGTCCGGGAGGTTCGCCAGCAGCGCCCGGGGGCTCTCGTAGATGTCCACCGCGCCGGCGTCGCGGAGTTCCGCTTCGCTCGTGCCGCCGCACGTCAGTCCGATCGCCGGAATGTCGAGCTTCCCGGCCGCGTAGATGTCCCAGACCGCGTCGCCCACGTAGACGGCGTCGGCTGCCTGCACACCCACGGCGTCGAGGGCGGCAACGAGGATGTCCGGCTCCGGTTTGCTCTCTTTCGCGTCAGCAGAGCTCGTGGCCGCGTCGATGAAGGCATCGGCGCCGATCGCAGCGCGGAGCACCTCCAGGTCGCGTTCCCGGGCGGAGGATGCCAGCGCCACGGCGAGACCGCCGTCGTGGCACCGCGCCAGCAGCTCGCGGGCGCCATCCAGCGGCCTCAGCGCGGGCCAGAAGGTGGAGAACACAGCGGCATGGGACGTCATGATCGTACTGTCGCCGCCCGTGTCCCGGTCAGCCGGCAGGAGCCGGTCGAGGATCCGGTCCCCGCCCATCCCGACCGAGCGGTGAATGCTCGCCATCGGCACGTCGTACCCGGCCTGACGGAACGCCTGCCACCAGGCCACGGTGTGGAAATAGACGGAATCGACCAGCGTGCCGTCGACGTCGAACAGCACGGCGGCCCTGCTCCGGCCGCCGGGCGGGGTGGTGTTCACTGGGCCTCCAAGCAATCCGCCGCCGGGACCCTGGCCAGGGAGGCCGTCGGGACCCGGATCAGTGATGGGCGTGTATCAGTGATGAGCACGCGCTCTCTTTCCGGCTGCCAGCGATCCGCCGGACAGGGACGTGCCGCGGCCGGCACCGCCGGCGGCCGCTCTTCTGTTCACCCTGGCGAGCGGCCCCATCGGGGCGGCCTGCCCGCCGGCGCTGCGGTCCCGGATCAGCCCGGTGCCGGCGATTTCGCGGGCCTGGGCAATACCGGCCACGGCTGCCCTTTTGGTCGGAAACGTGACGGACACGGCCATCAGCGCGCCGGCACCGTCCAGCATCCGAATCCGGTAGCCGCCGTCGGGCGCGTCCACGAGCTCGAAATATCCAGCCATCGCACTCTCCTCAATCCTCTGCCCCCACGTTGGGATATTAGTAAGTGTACTTATCTAAAGTGTGGACGAAAACCTCAGGTCCGGACAGATGCTTCCTGTTCACCGCCCCCGGAGCGGGGTGTCGCTGCGGTGCACACCGTCCTCATGCAGTTCCAGTGCGCTCCTGATCAGGGCAAAATGGCTGAACGCCTGCGGCGTATTACCCAGCTGCCGTCCTTCCTCGATGTTCCATTCCTCACTGAGGAGTCCGACGTCGTTGCGCAGCGCGAGCAGCCGCTCGAACAGTTCCTGCGCTTCGCGGTGCCGGCCCGCCCCCAGGAGCGCCTCAACCAGCCAGAACGAACAGGCGAGAAACACCCCCTCCCCGCCGGGCAGCCCGTCGTCGCATTCCTCTGTCTTGTAGCGGCGCAGGAAGCCGTCGTGGGTCAGTTCCTGCTGGACGGCATCAATTGTGCCGATGACGCGGGGGTCATCCGGAGGCAGGAACCCGACGCGCGGGATGAGCAGCAGGCTGGCGTCGAGCTCGGGCCGGCCATAGGACTGCAGGAAGGTGTTGCGTTCGGCGTCGAACCCCTTGGACATGACGTCGGCATGGATCGTGTCCCGGAGTTCCTCCCAGCGGTCCGCGGGGCCGGGGAGGCCGAACTCCCGGACGCCCTTGACCATCCGGTCAGCCGCGACCCACGCCATTACCTTGGAGTGCGTGAAATGCCTGCGCGGCCCGCGCACCTCCCAGAGCCCGTTGTCGGGCTGGTCCCAGGCCGTCTCCAGATGATCCATCAGGGCGAGCTGCACGTCCCAGGAATCGTCGGTGCTTTTCAGCAGCGAATTCCGGGTCAGCGACAGTCCGTCCAGCACCTCGCCCCAGACATCAAGTTGCAGCTGGTCGGCCGCACCGTTCCCGGTCCGGACCGGCGCGGAATCCTCGTACCCCCGCAGCCAGGGAAGTTCCATCTCGGGCAGGCGGCGCTCGCCATGGAGGCCGTACATGATCTGCAGGTCTTTGGGGTCTCCCGCCACCGCCCGCAGGAGCCAGTCACGCCAGGAGGCGGCCTCGTCCGTGTAGCCCGCCGCGAGCAGCGCCTGCAGCGTCAGGGTGGAGTCGCGGAGCCAGCAGAACCGGTAGTCCCAGTTTCGTTCGCCGCCCAGTTCCTCCGGCAGGGAGGTCGTCACCGCGGCCACTATTCCGCCGGTGGGCGCGAAGGTCAGCGCTTTCAGCGTGATCAGCGAGCGCTGCACTGCCTCCCGGTAGCGCCCGGTGACCGTGCACTTGGCCGACCAGTTCCGCCAGAATTCCTCGGTCGACGCCAGGACCTGCTCGGGGTCCACCTTGCGGGGACGGTAGAGGTGGCTCGGCGTCCACGTCAGTACGAACGGCATCCGTTCCCCGGCCGAGACGGTGAAGTCGCTGATGGTCCGCAGGCGTTCGCCCCGCAGCGGCGCCTCGGTCACGAGGTACGCGGCGTCGGGACCGGCCACCGCGTGTATCCCGTGCTCGTCGTGGCGGACCCAGGGGACAATGTGGCCGTAGTCGAAGCGCAGGACCAGTTCACCGCGCATCCTGACTGTGCCGCGGATCCCCACGACGATCCGCACGATGTCCGCCACCGCATCGCGGGGCGGCATGAAGTCGATGACCTTGACCTTCCCGGTGGCCGTCTCCCATTCCGTTTCCAGGATGAGGGTGTCCTTGCGGTAGTGCCTGCGCGTGCATTCCCCGCCGCCCTCCGGCGCCAGCAGCCAGCGCCCGGCCTTGGGCGTGTCCAGGAGCGCGCTGAAGCAGGCCGGCGAGTCGAACCGCGGCAGGCAGAGCCAGTCGATCGAACCTTCGGTGCTGATCAGGGCCGCCGTGTGCAGATCGCCGACCATTGCGTAATCTTCAATGCGAGCCATGGCACTTACAGTGCCACACCCGTGCTGGTTTACCCGAGGACTAGGATCCAAAGATACTGAACCGGAACTTCGGAACCTCCGGCACAGCCGGCCGGGAAGGGGGCAGACGGGATGGACCACGGCACCACCGGCAACGGCACTGTGCACATCGGCACCAGCGGCTGGAGCTATGACCACTGGGAGAACGTGCTGTACCCGCCGGGGCTGCCGGCACGGGACCGGCTGGCCTACTACGCGGCCCGTTTCACCACGGTGGAGCTCAACGCCAGCTTCTACCGCTGGCCCAGGGACACCTCGTTCGCCAGCTGGCGGCGGCGGCTTCCGCCCGGATTCCTGCTGTCGGTCAAGGCCCCGCGCGGATTGACGCACGGGAAAAAGCTCTACGCCCCGGAAGTCTGGATCGAGCGGATAGCCCGGTGCTGGCACGAACTCGGCGACAAACGGGCGGTCCTGCTGGTCCAGCTCCCGCCGGCATTCGCCCGGGACGACGCGCGGCTGGAGTACTTCCTGGCGGCGCTGCCGGGCTGGATCCGGGTCAGCGTGGAGTTCCGCCATGACAGCTGGGACCAGCCCGAGGTCTACGCGCTGCTGGAACGCTACGGCGCGGCGTACTGCATCATGAGCGGCGCGGGCCTCCCCTGCGTCCTGCGCGCCACCGCGCCGTTCGTGTACGTCCGGCTGCATGGGCCGGACCGGGACTATCTCTACGGCGGCTCCTACCCGGACGACGACCTGCACTGGTGGGCGGACCGGATCCGCGAATGGCAGGCGGCCGGCAAAGAGGTCTTCGTGTATTTCAACAACGACGGCGGCGGGAACGCCGTGCGCAACGCCGACACCCTGCGCCAGTTCCTGGGCGCCCCCTGAACCCTCCGGTATTTCCCGACGCAGTCCGCGGCGGAAGGGGACCCGTGTGGCAGAGTGGAGGCATGGAATTGGCGTCACAGCAAACACCCCGGCAGCAGCCGGTCACAGGCAACCGGGCTTTCCGCCTGGCGCATCTTGTCTCGGACACAATCAACGGGCTCCGCCTGCAGGTAGCCAAACGCTGGCAGTTCATCCCGCAGATCATCGGCTACCAGGGGTACGGCTCCACCGACTGGGTCCGGGTGCTCGGCCGTGTGGTCCTCACCAGCAGGCCGAACCCCGGCAGCCGTGAGGAACATGCCGCCAAGAACGGCAACCAGAACATCCGCGGCTGGCGCGCGTTCACTTCCGTCCCGATCCAGTTCACCGAAGTGGAGGTCGAGATCGGCGGGGTGACCGCCCGGGTGCATGCGGACCGCGGCGGACTCGTGGACACCATCGTCAAGGTCTCCCTCACCCCGGGGTGGCACACCGCAGTGCTGCGCGCCGAGGGCACCGAGCCCACAGAGGCCCGGATCTACGTCATTGCCCCCGACGCGAAGCTGGGGATTGTTTCCGACATCGACGACACGATCATGGTCACGGCCGTGCCCCGGCCCTTCCTGGCGCTCTGGAACACCTTTGTGCTGAACGAGCGGGCCCGGATGGCCACCCCCGGCATGGCGGTTCTGATGGACCGCCTCATGGTGGAATACCCGGAGGCCCCGGTGATCTACCTCTCGACGGGTCCCTGGAACGCCGCGCCGACCCTGGCCCGGTTCCTGAGCCGGAACCTATACCCCTCCGGCGCCCTGCTGCTCACCGACTGGGGCCTGACCCAGGACCGCTGGTTCCGCAGCGGCCAGGAGCACAAGCGCCGCAACCTGGAACTGCTCGCCGAGGAATTCCCGAACATGCGCTGGCTGCTCTTCGGCGACAACGGCCAGCATGACGAAGCCATCTACTCGGACTTCGCCCGGCAGCACCCCGACAGCGTCGCCGCCGTCGGCATCCGCCAGCTCTCCGCGAGTGAGGCCGTCCTGGCCGGCGGCCACTCGGTCACCGGCGACCACACCGGCGTGCCGGTCCCGTGGCTCTACTCCCCCGACGGCGCCGGACTGGCCAAGGGCCTGTCGGACCTGGACCTTCTCTAGCCTGCGCTGGCCGACGCCCTAGCCTGCGCTGGCCGACGGGGTGGGACGTTCGACGTCGGACGCCTGCACCGCGGCGCCGACAGCCACATCCCCGGACGACTCAGCTGCGGGAGTCTGCGGGACTGCGTCCCGGTGCCGGGCAGCGAGCACTTCCTGGAGCCAATAGTACGAGGCTTTTTTCGTCCGGTTCTGGGTGTCGCGGTCCACGTGCAGCAGTCCGAACTGCTGCTTGTAGCCGCCGGACCATTCGAAGTTGTCCATCAGTGACCAGACGTAGTACCCGCGCAGGTCGACCGCTTCCGCTGCGCCGCCGCGTGACGTCGCTTCAATTGCGGCGGCAATGTGGTCCGACAGGTAGCGCGCGCGCCGTTCGTCCGGGACGATGAGCCGGCCTTCCAGGTCCCGGATTTCGAGGTCTTCGAAGCTCGCTCCGCCCTCGGTGATGTAAACCGGCGGAAGGTCGGGGTAGCGCTCAGCCATCTCCGCTAGCGCGACGCCCATGTACTCCGGCTTGATGGGCCAGCCGTAGGCGGTGGTCTCGGTGTCCGGGAACGAGGCGATGTGGAACGGGGCGCCGGGTGCGGTGCCGCTCAGGTCATCGCCCATGGCTTCGGCCATCCCCTTGGGCACTGCGCCGTCGCCCGGACCGGATGCCACACGCGTCGGCATGTAGTAATTGAGGCCGTAGAAGTCCAGCGGCTGTGAGATCAGCGCCATGTCCTCGCTCGACGGACTGAACGATGAGAAGAATGTGACGGCCCGGATGGCGTCGGGGTACTTGCCGAGCAGGACAGGGTCCGCATAGAGCCGGTTCTGGGCCATGTCCATCAGACCGGCGCTGAGCTTGTCCAGCGGGTTGATCGAGGCCGGCACCATGGGCGAATACACGTTCGTGATCCCGATGTCGCCCGGCACGTTGGCGGCCCGCAGGGCCTGCAGCGACAAGCCGTGGCCCAGGAGCTGGTGGTGGACGCTTGGCAGCGCCTTGAGCATCAGCGTTTCGCCCGGCGCGTGCATCCCCAGCATGTAGCCGTTGGTGCTGACCGTGGCGGGTTCGTTGACCGTCACCCAGCGGGCCACCCGGTCCCCGTAGGCGGCCGCGGCGATCGCGGCGAACTCGCCGAGCCGGTAGGCGGTGTCCCGGTTCATCCAGCCGCCGGCCTGATCGAGTTCCAGCGGCGTGTCCCAGTGATACAGCGTGGCCATCGGTGCGATCCCGTTGGCCAGCAGCAGGTCGATCAGCCGGTCATAGAAGTCCAGGCCCGCCGGATTGACCGGCCCGCTGCCGCCCGGCTGGATCCGTGACCAGGACAGGGAGAACCGGTAGGAATCAACCCCGAGTTCCTTCATCAGCGCCACGTCTTCGGGCATCCGGTGGTAGTGGTCGCAGGCAATCGCGGGGCTGTGGTCCTGCACGATCGCTCCGGGCCGGGCGGAAAAGACGTCCCAGCCAGAGGGCCCGCGCCCGTCCTCAGCCAGAGCGCCTTCGATCTGGAACGCTGCCGTCGCCACGCCCAGGGTGAATCGCGACGGCAAAAGGGCAGCCAAGTCCTTGGCAGAAGCATTCATCAGTGGATTCCCCTAGGTAGTTTGCGGCAGTTGACTGATTTTAGGCCGCGCCGCATCCCCGCGCCACGACCGGCGTCCGCGTGCCGGTGGACGCCGGCCCGGAAGGGCTCCCGCAGCCTCAGTTCACCGGGCTCAATGCGCCGAGATCTCAATACACCGAGGTCTCAGGCCCGAACAGGAAATCCTTGGCATGGGCGACGGCTTTCTTGAACGCGTCATTGCGCAGGGCCTGGAGCTGATCGGTCTCATCCGCCGAGGGTTCCAGGTAACTCGTGTACCCCGGCCTCAGCACCCAGATGTCACCGGCCGGCGGCAGGTAGAAGACGCCGAAAGAGCGGTGCTGGCTGTCGTCGGCGGTCCAGATGGGGACCACCGCCAGCGCTGCACCGGTGTCGATGTTGATCCACTGGGCACGCGGAAGTGGTGCCTCGTGGGCCTCCGGGTCCAGAAAGGGCGCCGTCCCCTTACCCCACCGGGCCTCGAACCGCTCGTGGAAGACCGGCATCAGATGCGAATCGTAGCGGCGCCATGCGCTCATGGCCGCCCTCCTTCTCTTGTGCTTGCTTGCTGGCGGGGTGCTGCGTCCGGGTGGGGCCCCTGTGCCCGGTCACCACGGGCCTCGCTCCCACCGCACCGGGGTGACCCGCAGGACCGGCTGCGATTGCCGGTGGTGACGGACCGGGATCTCGCGGCTTCCGGCTGTGGTGCTGGCAGCGGAGGCGCTGCCGGCGGGGGCGCTGCCGGCGGTAGTGTTGCCCTGCCCGGCGGCGTTGCCGGCCGGGTCATATTCTGACCGGGACTTCGGATCCCGCAGGACAGCATAAGACTCCAGGATGCGGCGCACTTCGTCCCCGGCACCGGTGTCCCCGGATGCGGGCACAGCGCCGGAGGACGCTTCGACGTCGGGATGGCGGAGGCGCATCAGCGCCCGGAAGGCGCGCTGGATCTCGGCAGGACCCGCATCCGGAGTCACATGCAACGCCGCGTAGTAGCCACGCGGGTCGCGGTTCATCGATTCACCCCCGTGTGAATAGCCGGGCGGGGACCAGACGCTGCCGTTTCCGGCAGGTGACGTCTGGTCCCCGTACTCATCGACTGGCTGGACGGACTCCGCCAGCCGCTCCTACTTACCGATTTCCTGTAGCTTGTCCTGCGTGTGAGTGATTTCAATCTTGCGCGGCTTGGCCTGCTCCAGCACCGGGATACGGAGCGTCAGCACGCCGTCGGCGTAATGCGCCTTGACCTTCTCGGTGTCCAGCGTGTCGCCGAGAATGAGCTGGCGGCTGAAGACGCCGCGCGGCCGTTCCGAGGCAATCAGTTCAACGTTGGGCTGCGTCGGGTCGCGCCTTTCAGCCTTGACGGTGAGGACGTTGCGCTCGATGTCGAGATCCACCGAGTCAACGTTGACGCCGGGAAGATCGAACGCGACGACGAACTCGCCGTCCTCCTGCCATGCGTCCATCGGCATGGCCGCGGGCCGTGCCGCCGTTCCGAAGACTTGCTGGGTCAGCCGGTCCAGTTCACGGAACGGGTCCGTACGCATCAACATCATTTCCCACTCCTTCATAAGAGAGTTGCCACTTTTTTCTTTATCCACCCAACCGGATTATGTATGGTGGTGGATATAGATTTTTTATAGCACTGGTGCAACACTGATGCAAGGGGAAACTGAAACATCGAAACACTGCAACGTCGAGGCAACGCAAAGGAGCACGGTGACGGATCGTGGGCAGGAACTGGGCCTCTACGCGATCTCCGTGGTGGCCCAATTGGTCGGGACCGGCCAGCAGAACATCAGGCTCTACGAGCGGAAGGGCCTGCTGACGCCGGACCGCACCGCTGGAGGGACACGGCAATACAGCAACGCTGACCTCGCGGTGCTGAAGCGCATCAACGAACTGCTGGAGGAGGGACTCAATCTTGCCGGCGTGGCCAAGGTACTGGAGCTGGAAGCCGTCAACGCACGGCTGCAGGACGAGCTGAACCGCCTCCGCTCTCGCCGGTCCTAGGCACTCCCATCGCCGCCCGCGGCGCGGGAACCTGGGACAGGATCAGCTCCCGGAGCTGACGGAGGCCGACGCCGCCGGGATGATGGATTGGGAAGTCTTTGTGGACCTAAGGAGCCGGGCGGGGCGCTACCGGACATTAGCCGCGAAACCTGTACTCCCTGACACTATTGGTCGGCTTGTTCGTTGGTTCAGGTGTTGCGCTGGCACGCAGAACCGATGTCGTTAAATTGTCTGTGCCTCTCCCTAGTCTGAAAGTGTGGAGAGCAGGACGGTTTGGAGCGCGGAGACCAGGGCGGCTTTTGAGGCCGTCGTGGCGGCCACGGCTGCGCTGGCTGCGTTCACCACCGCCTCCGCGGACCGTGATGCTGATCCGTTCCGGGGTGTGGATCCGTTGCGGGATCTGGCCGATGATTCCCTGGACGGGCTGACCGGGGCGGCCCGGCTGGAGG
>DASWAW010000136.1:0-18835 GCA_036390955.1 Arthrobacter sp. | reverse complement strand
GGACGCCCACATCCCGTACCAGGAGTTCGTCTCCAACAACGTGATGCCCTGCGGCTCCACGATCGGTCCGCTCACCGCCACGCGCCTCGGCATCCGGACGGTCGACGTCGGTGTGCCCCTGCTCTCGATGCACTCGGCCCGGGAACTCTGCGGCGTGGAGGACCCCTACCGGCTCGCGAAGGTGACGGAGCTGTTCTTCCGGACCGCGGCGTAAGTGCAGGTCAGCGAGCGGTAGACACAGCCCGGGGGTCAACCCACATTGATCCTGCGGATACCCACATAGTTCCCACCGACCGTCTGGCGGTAGCCCCGGGGCGGGCCTAACGTTCTAAGCGGCGGGAGGCTTCGAAGCCAGGTCGTCCAGGTTCCGGACTGCCTGGCTTGCGGTGCTTCCCATGAACGAAGTTGCCGGGCGCCAGTACCTTGTGCCCGGCGTCGGTAGCACAACAGCGGTCACGGGTGGTGCAGACACCTGGGGGGCGCACGTCGAATACTCGCGTGTCGAACTGGAGTTAACGTGTTTGCAAAAATTAAGCCGGCTCCCCGTGGGCTGCGGCGGATCTGCTCGACTCTCGCACTGGCCCTGGTCGGAGGGTCGTTGTCCTTCAGTTCCGCGTTGATAGCGGCGGCTCCGGCATCGGCAGCGCCATGCACCCCGCCTGTGACAAACGTGATCGCCTGCGAAAACTCATTGCCCGGTACCCCTTCGTCGGACTGGGAGGTCACGGGTTCCGGCGACTCCTCCATCCAGGGGTTCGGAACCGCGATGAGCGTTAACGTCGGTGGCAGCATCAGCTTCAAGGTCAAAACATCGGTGTCCGCCTACCACATCGACATTCTTCGCTTCGGCTACTACCAGGGCGACGGTGCGCGGAAGGTGGCCGCGAATATTCCCTTGTCCGTGACGCTGCCACAGTCGCAGCCGGCGTGTCTGACCGACTCGTCCTCAGGCCTGGTGGACTGCGGGAACTGGGCTGTGTCCGCGTCGTGGGCTGTGCCGGCAGCGGCGGTGTCCGGTGTGTACTTCGCCCATCTTGTGCGCAATGACAACGGCGGAGACAGCATGATTCCCTTCGTTGTGCGAAATGAGGCCAGCACCAGCCCCATGGTTGTGCAGACCTCCGACACGACCTGGCAGGCCTACAACAACTACGGAGGCAACAGCCTCTACAGCTGTACGGTGGCCTGCCCGAGCGGAAACCCGCTGGCATACAAGGCGGCCTTCAAGGTCTCTTACAACCGGCCTTTCAACTCCACCGGGGACCAGGGCCACAGCTGGCTCATGGACACGGAGTACCCGATGATCCGCTTCATTGAAGCCAACGGCTACGACGTGAGCTACCTCAGTGGCTGGGACGTGAATACCAGGGGCAGCCTCTTGCTGAACCACAAGATGTTTGTTTCCTCCGGCCATGACGAGTACTGGAGCGGTCCGCAGAGGTCAAATGTTGAAGCGGCCCGTGATGCGGGCGTCAACCTCGCCTTCTTCAGCGGCAACGAGATGTTTTGGCGGACCCGCTGGGAACCAAGCATTGATGCGGGCCACACGGACGGCAGGACGCTCGTCTCCTACAAGGACACGCACTTCAACGGGCCCACCGATCCGGTCGGGTGGACCGGGACCTGGCGCGACCCCCGATATGGGACCGCCAGTGGCGGCGGGAATCCGGAGAACTCGCTGACCGGGCAGTTCTTTATCGTCAACTCGGGATCGGCCGACATCAAAGTTCCCGCCAAATTCGCGTCGATGCGGCTGTGGCGGAATACGGCTGCGGCCAATTTGACCGGGACGCAGTCGCTCACGCTGGGAAGTGGCCTTGACACCCTCGGTTATGAATGGGACATCGACGCCGACAACGGGTTCAGACCGCCCGGCGCCTTCAAGCTCTCATCGACCACGGTCGCCGTACCCGAGGCGTTCACGGACTACGGAAGCAGCACGGCACCGTCGACCCAGACGCACAACCTCGTTATGTACCGTGCGGCCAGCGGCGCACTGGTATTCGGGGCGGGAACCGTCCAGTGGGCCTATGGCCTTGACGGGTTCACGACCCTGGCGGCAACTGACAAGAACATGCGCCAGGCCACCGTCAACCTCTTTGCCGATATGGGCGCCCAGCCGGCCACCCTGCTGACGGGCCTTGTCGCCGCGACAAAGTCCACCGACACGACCGCCCCGGTGTCAGCCATCACCTCGGGACTCGACGGACAGACGGTTGCGGACGGCTCAAAGGTGACCATCTCAGGCACCGCGTCGGACGTGGGCGGCGTTGTATCCGGCGTCGAGATCACCACCGATGGCGGAACAACCTGGCGGCCCGCAACGGGGACGACGAGCTGGACGTACTCATGGACGGTCCACGGCAACCCCGTCGCCACCGTCAAGACCCGCGCGGTCGATGATTCCGGCAACCTGGAGTCGCCGGGGACCGGAGCACGAGCCAACGTTTCATGCCCCTGTTCCGTCTTTGGTTCCAGCGTCACCCCGGATACCCCGGACTCGGGGGACGGGGGAAGCCTCGAACTTGGCATGAAGTTCAGCTCCCAGACGGCAGGGACAGTCACGGGCGTGAGCTTCTACAAGTCCGGGCTGAACAAGGGAACCCACGTCGGCAACCTTTGGACGGCCGCCGGGTCACTGCTGGCGTCGGCAACCTTCACGGCTGAAACTGCCACAGGCTGGCAAAATGCCAACTTCTCGACGCCCGTGGCCATATCAGCGAACACGACCTACGTTGTGTCATATTTCGCACCGCAGGGCCACTATTCCCAGGCGCCCGGCTATATGTACCCCAATCCGTCCCCGATGCCGGCCGGGGGGGCGTCACTGGACAGCGGTCCGCTGCACGCTCTCCGAAACACGCCGACGTCGGGCAATGGCGTCTATGCCTACGGCGCCAGCAGCAGGTTTCCCACCTCCTCCTACAACGCCGAGAATTACTGGGTCGACGTGCGCTTTGCACCCACCGCGCCGGTCGCGCCGTCGGTGGCCTCCACCGTTCCGGCTGACCAGGCCACCGGGGTTGCCATCACAGCGGCACCGGCGGCGACTTTCAACCAGCCGGTCACCGCGAGCAGCGTGGCATTCACGCTCAAAAAGGCCGGCACTACCGTGGTGCCGGGAGCGATGAGCTACAGCGGCAACACCGCGACGTTCAGGCCCACTTCCGCGCTGGAATACAGCACCAGCTACACGGCAACCGTCAGCGGCGCAACAAACTCCACCGGACAGTCAATGTCCAGCCCCTACAGCTGGACGTTTACGACGGCGGCGGCTCCGCTTCCGCCCAAGGTCTCCTCTACGACGCCGGCGAACCAGGCCACGTCCGTCTCCACCACGGTCGCTCCCACAGCGACCTTCGACCAGGCGGTTACCCCGGCGTCTGTCGTATTCACCCTGCTTGACGCCTCGAATGCCACGATTCCAGGAAGCAGCGGGTACAACGCCGCGACCAACACGGCGACCTTTACGCCGACCTCTGCCCTGGCCTACTCCAGCAGCTATACGGCAACGGTGAGCGGGGCAACAAACGCCACCGGGCAGTCGATGGCAACTCCCTACAGCTGGACGTTCACCACCGCGCCACCCCCGGCTGCCCCCACGGTGAGTTCAACCTCGCCAGCCAACCAGGCAGCAGGGGTGGGCGTCAACGTTGCCCCGAGTGCCACTTTCAACCAGCCGATCACAGCCAGCGGCGTCACCTTCACGCTCACAGCGGGAACCACAAACGTCGCCGGCACGCTCTCCTACAGCGGGAGCACCGTGACCTTTACCCCCAGTGCTGCACTGACGTACAGCACCACGTACACCGCACGGGTCAGCGGGGCGACGAATGCGAACGGGCAGACCATGGCCAGCCCCTACAGCTGGACCTTCACGACGGCTGCGCAGCCGGCCACGAGCTGTCCCTGCACAGTTTTCACCTCCACCGCGCTGCCCGCCACCATTGACGTATCCGACGGTTCTTCGGTGGAGCTGGGCATGAAATTCCGTTCAGATGTTGCTGGAAACGTAACGGGAATCCGCTTCTACAAGAGCTCGCAGAACCTCGGAACCCACACCGGAAAGTTGTGGACCGTAGGCGGGCAGCTGCTGGCTTCCGTCACCTTCACCGGAGAGTCCGCTTCCGGCTGGCAGCAGGCGAACCTGTCCACACCGGTGTCAATTCAGGCCGGTACCACGTACGTGGTGTCCTACTATGCACCGGGCGGGCACTACTCA
This sequence comes from Arthrobacter sp., assembly GCA_036390955.1. Classification (GTDB taxonomy): domain Bacteria; phylum Actinomycetota; class Actinomycetes; order Actinomycetales; family Micrococcaceae; genus Arthrobacter. The sequence continues at coordinate 14,613 of DASWAW010000136.1, read as the reverse complement.
GCCAACGGCGGTTTCTTCAATTCGGCGGCGGACAACTACCCCCTCCATGGCCTGGCGACCGGCGTAGACGGCCTCAACGGCGTGTATCGCTACGGCACCTCGGCATTCCCGACGAGCAGCTACAACGCGGCAAACTACTGGGTGGACGTGGTGATGAACGGATCGAGCTCGCAAACCGTGCCCGTAGTCTCCTCCACGCTCCCTGCCAGTTCGGCCAGCAACGTTGCAATCACGACAACAATCCGGGCGAGCTATGACAGGGCTGTGGACCCCAGTACGGTCAGCTTCAGTGTCAAAGGCCCGGCGAACGTGGACGTTCCAGGCACCCTAAGCTATGACAGCCTGACCAACACCTCGGTGTTTACGCCGTCTGCAGCCCTGGCCTACAACTCCACCTACACGGCCACCGTGTCCGGTGCGGTCGGTACCAGCGGACAGCCTATGGCGGCACCTTATGTCTGGTCGTTCACCACGGTTCCGGCGCCTGGCGGCTGCCCGTGCACTGTTTTCGATCCAGCGGCGGTGCCGTCAACGGTGACCGCGCAAGACGGTTCCTCCGTTGAGCTGGGGATGAAGTTCCGGTCGGATGTCGCCGGAACGGTGACCGGCGTGCGCTTCTACAAGGGACCACAGAACACGGGGACACACGTAGGCAAGCTCTGGACCTCAGGTGGCCAACTCCTGGGCAGCGTGACGTTCACGAATGAGGGAGCCTCGGGGTGGCAGCGGGCAACATTTGCGGCCCCGATCAGCATCAGTGCCAACACTGTGTACGTTGTGTCCTACCTGGCTCCCAATGGCTACTATTCGGCGGACGGGGCCTTCTTCGCGGGGCGGTCGGCGGATCGAGGCAACCTTCACGGTCTTGCTGACGGCGCCAGCGGACCCAATGGGGTCTACCAATACGGTGCAGGAGGGTTCCCCAGTAACAGCTGGAACGCCACCAACTATTGGGTCGACGTCGAGTTCACCGCTTCGTGAACCGGGAACCTGATCCGGGCGCAACCGGCGGAGCGCCGGCACGGAAGACACCGTTTTCGTGCCGGCGGGAGAATGGCTAGGCCAATGATACGTCGGTGGTAACGTGCGAAAGCCCCGCTGCGGCGGGGCTTTCGCCGTCTCCGGGTGGTTCCTCTTGCCCGCTTCCTGGGACCCGGACAGGCTTGCCGATGAGTTCGAAGGTCTTGGCTGAACCGAGGCGAGGGCCGGGACGGCGCGTCTCTCTTCGCCGTAGCGGAGCGTGCGGTGGAGCCAGGAGCTGCTGGCAGCGAACCGTGCCGATGAACTTGTGGCCCGGGGGCTACATCGGGTTCAGCACCGGGACCGGCCGTCGCAGTTCACACGCGGGTGTCCTTACCCGAGCCCGCAGGTGTTTCCGCCCTCAAGGCGGTAGATATGGACGGCATTGGCGTTGGCAAAGCTATCGGTGAAGGCATTGGCCGACACCTTCAGGGACCGTCCCTCGTCAAGAACGGTTGCACCGCCGGCGCGGCCGCAGGCGAGGGTGAACGTCACGCTCTGCTCTGCGCCACGGTTGGCTGCTGCGAGGACGTAGAAGTTGCCGTTGAAGACCCTGACCGAGACATCAATCCCGCTGCTGTCCGCGGACACCAGACCGTTTACCGACGGCGAATTCAACACCGGGGCCAACGATGCAATTTGACGGTTGACTGCAGTGACAGTGGGCCTGACCTGCTCGCCGCAATCCTCCCTGAGAATGTGCTGCGAAATGCAGTCGCCCCCGAAACTGTGGTTGAAGTAGACGATTCCGCGGGCGCCGTGGATGATGCTGCTCCATACTGCCGCCCGAATCTGGGGTGCGGTGATGCTCAGCGATTCCGGTTCGGAGAACGGATGCCCAAGTTCCACGAATGCCCAGACCGGCTTGCTGCCGGCCGGGTTGACCAGGGAGCGAACTCTGTCGACAGTCCAGCCGTAGTGAGCCGCGACGCGGCATTCTTCGTCGCTCAGGTCCCGACCGTTCCCGAATACTGCACCCCCTTCGACGAGGCTGCAGATATACGGGTCAGTGAACCAGTAGTTGTCCGCAGAAACGACGTCCTGGTACTTGTTGACAAACTGAGCGGCCACCGGGTTCTTCAAATGGAATGTGACGCCCTTGCCGTAATTTGAGTAACGGAGGGCCCCGGCGGGCAACCTGGCGGTCAACGCCTCTTGGACGGTGAACCCGCAGCCCGAATCTGCGGGACTGCAGATAACCCCTTCGCCCTGCTGATTTCCCGTCCATTTATTGGATCCGCCGCCAGCCCACATGTCGACCTCGTCAGAGACGAGATACCCCGAAGCGAACGGGGACTGGGCGGACGGCATGGCATGCAAGCCGTTTGCGCGGATCAGGGAAAGGTCGGAGTTGTCCGTGAGCTGGACATAGGTATTGATCCCGGCAGCACGGTCCAGATCGAGGTCGCCGGTCTGCAGCACGCTCTCAAACCAGACCCCGATCGGGAAGAAGTCCTGTCCGGCAGGCAGGGATCCCGGGTACCGGCCGAAAAAATTCCTGCCGCCGTCAGGCTCCTGGAGCGAGACGCCGTCAGGAACAGGATCCTGCGCAAGCATGCGGGTGTCGGTCACAGCACCGGACTGCGGAGCACCCGCGCTGACCATGGTCGCAACGATGATGACCGAAACCATGACGACGTGAAGGAAAGCGGACATGAATGCCCGGATCCGACCGCCCTTGACAGTGGCTCTGGCCAATCTGTCTGGGGCTCCTGAGGACCATCTCATCGCCGGCTCCTGACTGGAGGGTGGGCTTCCGGCGGGGCTCTAATCGACAGCGAAATATCAGAGACAGGCCGCTAGCTTTCCGGCTAGGGTATCACCCAGGGCATGGCGTGCATACGATGTTCTGACCATGCCGGGCAGACACACAAGGGGGGGTCGTGAGCAGGCAGTCGCTGAACAGCCCGAAACTTGCGCCGCCTTCCGGGTTCCGGCCGCAGCGGGACCTCCTGCAGCCAGCATCGGGTCCGATGATGTTGCTTCAGGCCACCGCCGTGGCTTGCTTCATTTTCCCAAGCAACATGGTTCTGGAGCCGCTGGGCGCCTCCGGATACATAGCCCACATTCTTGCCCTTTTCGTGTTGCTCCTCTGGATGGCCTCCGTGGCTTTCGGCCTCCACACCACGCTGGAATTCAAGCATCCCGGACGGCTCGCGATCGGCGCGCTCGTCGTTGTTTCCTGCATCGCCTACGCGGCCATGTTCGCCGGGCTCAGCGCCGCGTCCAACGAGACGTCAAGGGCCAGTGCTGACCGCTGGATGCTCCTGATGGCAGCGTCTTCGGGGATTATCCTGGTCACAGCGGAGACGGTCCGGAGCGTCGATGGGGCCATGGTGCTCGTCCGGGCCATCCTGCGGGGCGCTGTGTTCTGCAGCGTCGTGGCCATGATTCAGTTTGTGACTCATTTCGATCCGATGGTCTGGATTGAGAGTGTCATGGTCGGGTTCAAGGACAATGGTGGAAACCAGCCCTTTCAGCAGCGAGGAAATTTCCTCCGGGTCGCCGGGAGCACCTTCCATCCGATCGAACTTGGGGTCTTGGCCTCGATGCTCGTGCCGCTTTCGCTGTGGCGTTCGTTGTATGACACCAAGGGCTGGAAGCCGCTGCAATGGGCTGGAACCGGCCTCCTGGTCTTCTCGATCGCCACGACTGTTTCGCGATCAGGGATGATTGGGATTGCCACAGTCGCGCTGGTTTTTGTGCCGTTCCTGCCGGCCCGCACCCGCCAATGGACAGTGCTGGGATTCGCTGCCGCCGCATTGGGACTATTCGTGGCGGTCCCCGGACTCGTGGCAACGCTGTTCGGCACTGCAACCGCCGGCACCGCAGATCCCTCAATTACCGCCAGGCTGCAGGACTATCCGCGTGTGGAGGCTCTGGTAGCGGCCCACCCCTGGACCGGTATCGGGCCGGGCGCCTACTTGTCCATCAACGCCATCGAAGTGCTCGACAACCAGTACCTGAAAACCATCGTGGAGATGGGTATTCCGGGGCTTGTTGCCTTGCTGGGCTACATGGTCGTGCCGGGCCTTGCAGCGTGGATTGCCGCCCTCAATGCCAAGAACGAGAGGCTGAAGACGCTCGCGGGTGCCGTGGCGGCAGCATGCACCGTTGCGGCACCCGCTTCAGCGGCCTTTGACTCCCTGGGATTTCCCGTCCTGGCCTTAATTTATCCATTTTGTGTCGGATTGTCTGGATCCGTCTGGATAATGGTCACAAGGGAAAAGCGGGAGCTGTCGTCGCCTGGACCGCTGCAGCCGGACGCCATCGGAAATTAGAAAGGCAGGAATGAATCCAGTATCTGTGCTCAGGATGCTCTGGCACCATAAACTTTCCATGCTGTCTGTGTTGATGCTTACACTGGTTGCCGGATCCTACGTGTATTTTTTCGCGCCCCGGAACTATTCCGCCTCTTCAATATACGTTCTCGTGAATCCAAAGATCCCTTCCGCGGAACAGCTTCTAAAAGACCCCGCCATGGCTGCCTTGAACGCGGACAATCCATATCTGCGTTCCGCTGACAGTTCCCTTATTACGCAGGTTATGGTCACCAGATTGAGCTCCGTCGCCACCGTGGATGCAATCACCTCTGCGGGCTTGTCGCCCGACTACACTGTTACGCTGCCGAGCGCGTCAGGGGCGGGGCAGCTAATCCGGCTGGAGGCCACCGGCTCCAGCCCCGAAAAGGCAATTTCTGCGGCGGAACTGCTTGGCCAGCGACTAACCGAGGAATTGCGGGCCACCCAAAAGGTCAACGGGGCGGACGATTCGTACCTGTTTACCGCTCTTCAGATTGACCCGCCCAACAAAGCAACAGAGCAGTACTCCAGCCGGCTCCGTTCCCTGGTGGTGGTCCTCATCGCCGGTGTCATTGTCACTTTTGCGGCTGTATCCCTTGCGCGGGTCATAGAAGGCTCACGTCTTGCTCGGGCTGCAGCCCCGGCAGGCGGACGGATGCGTGATTCCGAACGGGCCCGGCACTCGGCGAACGATTCCGCGGCCGCGGACGGGGACGGGGATAATAACCCGACTGACGTGGCCCGGCAATTTGCCGCCAGCAATGCGAAAAATGAACTTGAATCCGATGTCCCTGCCCGGTCCTGAGCGGCCACGGCGATGCGCCGTGTCAGTGGTCTGCGTTTTCAACAATCCCACCGTCTTGCGTGAGTGTCTCGCCCGGTCGGTGCAGGCCGGGAGCCTTGAGGCGCCGCAGACGGAGTTCATTCCGGTCGATAACACTGCGGGACAATTTGCCTCTGCCGGCGCAGCGTTGAACCATGGCGCCGATCTGGCCGGCAACGACGTCCTGGCCTTTGTACATCAGGACGTATATCTTCATTCGCTGGTTGCTGTTGAGGAGGCTGCCGCGGAATTGCTCAATGATGGCTCCATCGGGCTCCTGGGCGCTATTGGGATCACGAAGCACGGCCGGCTGGTCGGAAAGATCCGGGACCGAATTATTCTCTCAGGAGAGTGGTGCCGCGGTACACCGGACGTCGACAGCGTGGACGAAGTGCTCTTCATGGCCCGAAGGGATCAGATCCTCCAAGAGCCGCTGTCCGAGGACCATGATCTCGCGTGGCACGCCTACGCCGTGGAATACGGCGTCCGCATGCGCACCACGGGGCGAAGGGTCGCTGTTGCGGACATCCCGCTCACCCATAACAGCCTGACCGTGAATCTGGACCGGCTGGCCGAGGCGCATTCCCGGATCGCCGTCTGCTACCCCGGGCAGATGCCTGTCGTCACCACGTGTGGCACTGTCAGGTTGGCCTCCGAGGCCAGGAGACATTCCCTGATATCGGGGGCTTTCGGAGCCCAGAAATGGCGCTACCGCTGGCTGCGCGAATCGTTGGTTGCCCATCGTCTGCGCAAGCGGGTCGAAGCCGCCACCGTCCTGGGTGACATCCGGCGGGACATTGATGAGATCTGCTCGGCAGCTGACCTCACCTGCGCACTGGTCATCAGCGGAACACCTGAAGGCCATGATCGAATGCATACTGACGGACCCTTGGAGCTGATACGAAGGGGCGTGCGGTTCAGCTTCCTGACTGCAGAAGAGCGGTCGATAGCCTCGATGCTCCGCTCGCAGTCGGAGCATCAGACCATCGTGCTGACGAATATCAGTTTCAACGCAGCTGCGGAGATCGCAGCAGCAATATCAGGACGCCAGGTCATGGCCGGTTTCCATGACAATACCGGTGCGTGGCTCTTGACAGGCCCGGCGGTGGAGGCCGCGAAGTCTTTCTACAGGACGCCGCGTTCAACGCCATTCGCAATGAGGTCGACCTAGTTGTGCCGGGCTGAAGGCTCCGAAGCCGGAGCTGAGCTCGGGCGGATTGCCCGAAGTGTCCGGCGCACTCCTGCGGCATGAGGGCGGGTCCATTCGGGCAACAAACTCGAAGCGCGCATGGGCTGGGACTTCTTCAGTTCGATCCAAAGCCTGAGGCGCTGGGCCGTGGGGCGGAGCGACACAACGTCAGCCTCTGCTGCGCCCACACCGCCGCCGAACCCGGTTTGCTGCTGCACGAGCGCGACGAGTTGATCGAGGGTACCGTCACGCCATGTGGCCTTGCGGGTCGAAGGCTTCGCCGCCAGCCGGTGCGCCTGGGCATAAACGTCCTTGGCGGTCAGGCTCCACACGGCAAGGCTGTGGCCGGCGAGAACGGCCGATCGGGTTGCAGCGCCGTGTCCTGCCCTTAAGGAAGGTGACCCGGCGAGCGATGTCAGTGTGGCCAAGAATTCGCGGGGCGAGGACGGGGTAAAGAGGATTTTGTCGATCCCCGGCGAGTCAGCACCAAGCACGTCGCAATCGGCGGGGTGGCCTCGATAGGTCACAAGGGGGAGTCCGTGGGCCCCCGCCTCAAGCAGAGAGGTCAGGGACGCGAACGGAAAAGAGTCCACGTATACGTCCGCTGCCGACAAGAGGGCCGCGATATCGGGCAGCCGGCCCACAGCCCGGATCCTTCCCTTTGTTGCCGTGTCGGCCTCGGCCCATTGTCCATCGCAGGAAGGCCCGGCTACGAGGAGTCTTGCGTGGGCGTGGTGCCTCAGGAAGGAACTGAACAGGTCAATGAGTGATTCTGCGCCCACTGGATCGTATTTGCTGGCCGCCGCCGCCGAGACCACCAGGAAGTCGTCCTCGGCGACGCCCCAGCGCGACCTGAGCTCCGTTCGCCGGAGGACCGAGATGGGTTCGCCCGGTGCCAGTTCCAGCGGGCGGTTCGCGAGCACGCATCGACTGGGGTCGATGCCACGCCTGGCGATGCTCAGCTGCTCACCGCTGCGGCGGAGATTAAGAACAACATTCGCCGCCGATGTGCCGACCCAAAAGACGTGATCCGCATGATTGACAAAGACGGCGGGTGGGGAAATTTCGGTGCCCAACGCGATGGCCGGGACAACATCGTCCGGGTGGGCGTGAACGATCACCGCGTCGGCACTTTCCACTGCCCTGCTGAGCGCTTCGGCTCGTCGCAGCAGGCCGCCGGGCACTCGGTCCAGGAACCGGACGGCACCGGACTCAGGGAGGCACCCGGAGATCTTCTCTGGCAACGGAGCGCTGCCTTGCCGAGTCAGGATGAGCCGGTGCCTCGACGAACTGTCCTGGCGGATCCAGCACGAAATCGTCTGGGTGTGGCCCCCTGCTCCGTACAGTTGCGTCGCGACATGAACAATATTCAGCCTTCCATCGCGAGGTTTCGATCCCTGGGGGCGCTTTCTGGGCACGGACTTGCGAAGGCGTGTCAGGACGGCTTCAAGTTCGTTGCTGGCAAAAAAGCCGGTGTGGTCCAGCCAGGCATACCGCGCCGCTATTTGCGACTGCACGGCCGCCTCCTCCAGCGCCCCGTCGCTCAACAGCGATTCCGCACGCCGGACCAGGGCGTTAAAGGTCTCCAGGTTTTCCCTAATGCTGGTCAAGACCGCCCCGCCTGCCCAGAAGCCGCAGAGCGGCGACGTCCTCGCGCCGGAGCCAGAGAAGCCCTGACACAACAGCCATCGTTGCCATGGACGCGATCAGGAGGGCGATCCAGGCTGGCAGCCGCCCATCTGAAAGCAGACCGGCTCCCATAACAAGTAGCGCTGAGCCCACCGTGGGAAGAGACAGTTGCCGGGCAACTTTCCAAGGCCCGACGCCGGCGACGCTGAGGCGCCAGAGGTAAATGGGCAGCACCACGGCCGTCACAACCAGCAGCTGTGCCATCGCCACACCTTCAATTCCGCCTCCTGCGCCTAGAAGCAGGGCAGGAACCAGGGCAGCGAGCCAGCATAACTGGGTGGACATGATGGATCCCGTCATGCCCACGACCACGAGATAGTCGTAAATCAGCTCGAAGAGAATTCGAAATCCGGCGAGGATTGCCAGCCAGTACAGGGCGCCCGCTGCCGCCGCCCAGGCTTCGCCATAGACCAGGCCGACTATCGGGCCGGACGCCGCTGCTAGCAGGGCAACCATGGGAAACGTGATTGACGCCAGCACGCCGATCAGGGCGCTCATGGCGGAGCGCAAACCTTCGGGGTCATGCTGAAGCCGGGCAAACACCGCCGGTGCCACGCTGCGAAGCGGTTGAGAGAACACGGTCACGGGCCAACTGGACAGGTTAAAAGCAAGAACGTAGAGACCAAGCATGGTTGGGCCGAGCAGACTGCCGGTGACGAGCTGGTCCAGATAGCTGACGCAGAACACCACGATGCTGGCCCCAGCCAACGGCAACCCGAACCGCAACAGGGGCAGCACGACCTTTCGGTCCCACCCGGCCCGCAACGGAAGGGGTGACTTAATGACGAAGACGACGCCTGAAATGATCGACCCTGCCAGCCGCCCGACGGCGAGGCTCATAGCGCCCAGTCCCGCCAACACCAAGACAACCGACACGATGGCGCCAACCCAGACGTTGACTTGGTCGATCACCATTTTGGTCTTCTGATCGAACGAACGCTGCATCAGGGCCGCAGGCGTAGCGACGACACCGCTCACCAGCACGCAGCAGACCATAACGCGAACAACGTCAGTTGCTTCGGGATCGCCCATGACCGTGGCGAACCACGGTGCGGCTGCGAGTCCCGCCACGCAAAAGACGGTGCTGCTGGCGATGGACAGCGTTGTAACCGTGGGGGCAATTGCCCGGGGATCCCCTGGCCAGCGAACGATCGCGAGGCTTACCCCGAGTTCGTTGAACGTGAGCACGGCCAACAAGGCAACCATGGCGACTGCGAACGTTCCGTAGGAATCCGGCCCAAGCAGCCGAGCCAGCACGATTCCGATTCCCAGCGTTCCCAACTTGGCGATGCCCGTGTTGAGCAGGCTCCACCCCAGAGCTGCGCTCGCGCCCGCGCCCCGGACGGGCCCGGCAGCGCCAGTCGCACTTGTGAGCGCGCCCGGGGCAGGTACGCGCTTCACGGCATGCCCAGCGCGGAGATCAGCCGCTCGGCCGGGTTTTCTGCATCCCCTGTGGATTTCATGCGAATGCCCGGTTGTGGCCCCCGCCGTCGACGGCGTGCGCCGGGACACCAACCCAGGTCTCGCCCTCGGGGACATTGCTCATGACCGCGGCACCCATGCCGACTGTGGCGTACGATCCAATCGATCTCCGCTCCCGGACACTCGAATTCATGCCGAGGGAGGCTGCGCGGCCTATCCGCACACCACCGCCGAGCGAAGTCCCGGCCGCGAACGTCGCGAAGTCCGCCACATCGTCGTCGTGCCTGAACGTCACGCCGGGCATGGCCACGACGTGGGAACCCAGGGTAACGGAGGTGGCCAGCGAGACATTCTGCAGGAGGATGCTGCCCCTGCCGACCCGCGAACCCTCAGGCATCCGGACAGACGTGTCGATCACCGTGGCGTAACGCATGGGGGTAATCCCCAAAGTGGCCAGCCGGTCGACGACTATTTTCCGGGCGCGCCCCGATTCCAGACAAACCAGCACAAACGCGTTTGTATATTTGACGACGTCATCGATGGGTCCCAGAACCGGGGCGCCGTCGACGTCTATCCCGAATACCTCATCGTCGAGGAAGCCGGCGATGTCGTACTGTCCGCCGCTGCGCACTGTCGCAAGCACTTCGCGGGCCAGACCGCTCGCCGCGACCAGCACAAGCTCACTCATGTGCTCACCCACCCGCTGTTGTCGAGGACGGCTGGCAGCATTAGAACCCGGGTTCCGTCAGGTTCCGATGCTGCCAGCTCTCCTTGGTAGGTCCGTCGTGCAGCAACGGACCCGGCAATCCGCCCCAAATGGGCCGGATTGAATCTAGAACGGACGGCCCGGGGGGCGGCCCAGAGAAAGGCAGGCCTTGAGAGCTGACCGGGCCTCTTCTCGCTTCGGGCGGTGCCCCGGCGCGCCGTTGGAACCATCGTCATCCCCACCTTTTGTCTGGCCGAACCTTCGTGACGCAAAGCCGTTACGTTGGACGCCTGTGCCCTTGGAGCAAAGCTAGCCCTGAGAAGCGGCGAATATCGCTGACGTGGGCGCGTATGTGGTCCGCGCTCAGGAAGAATGTCGGATCTGCGGTTTCCGGGGAGATAGGTCATGGTCATTCACTCAGACGGCCAGTGAGGACGCCTCGAAGGCGGGCTCCGGGACCGAAAGCGTGTCTCTTCCAGAGACCAGACACGTCAGCTGGGAGCGTGACTGGACTCCCAGTTTCCGATAGATCCCGGTCAGGCGCACTTCGACCGTCCGGACGGAGACATACAAGGTGGCGGCGATTTCCTTGTTCCGCCGGCCGCGAGCCACCAGCTGCACCAGTTCGCGTTCCTGGTCCGAGAGCAGTAGCAGGGCAGGGTTCCGAATCTCGGGCATCATTTCGATTCGATCGCCGAGGAGCAGGGCATCAACTTGTTGTGTCCACGCGGCCGCGCCCGCTTCTTCGAAGAGCGCTTTTGCCCTGAGCAGCGCGCTTTTCGCATCCTTTGGGCGGTCCGACGCCGTCAGCCGCCCCGCATAGCAGAGCATCGTGCGGGCGCGCTCGAAGACGGAATCGTTGTTTTGCCACGTTTCCAGTGCCTGGACGAATAGCCCAAGGGACTGGTCCCCCTCGGCCACCAGGGCCCTGGAACGGGCGACGGCCATGCTCAACCACCGGGATTTCAGTCCGGCTGACCGGTGTTCCAGTCTGCTCAGCGTCCGGGCGGCCTCGCGCCGATGGCCGGACCTGACCAGCGCTTCCACCAGGTCCGGCTCACAGCGCAGGAGTGCCGGATTTGCGAAGTCCGTTCCAATCTCGGATGCCCGGGCGAGCAGCGTGCTTGCCTCGGTCAGATCGCCGCGCATCAGCGCGAAATGCCCTTGGTACGCCAAGAGTTGTGCCGCGCCCTGAGCCGGGGCGTCCGTGCCGGCGCCCAGCTGGGCCGCCGCAAAGCACGAACGCGCCTCCACCTCGTCGCCCACGGTGTGGGCACGCCAGAGAAGGAGGTTGTTCCGTAAGCCACGGTGATACTGCGGACTCATGCCGGAGGCCGCAACCTCATCTATCAGGGTGACGGCGGACCGGAAATTTCCGGCACGAATTTCGTTGTCGGCCGCAAAGTACCGGGCGGTCTCTTTCCAGTTGGCGTCGCTATCCGCACCCAGGTTCCGAACAAGGGCAAAGAGGTCGCGGGCCCCTTCATAATTCTCGGCATAAGTGAGCGCGCGGCCCTTCAGGAGCAGGGAGGCCGCAGAGCTGTTGCCCCCTCCGTCAGCGGCCCGGGAGATCCGTCCAACCGTCCCCTTGACCGCGCCTATCAGGAGCTTGGCCCGCTGGTTCACGGCCAGCGCTTCCCCGGACGCGACTCCCAGAAGCCCCTCCGCAGTGCCGAGGAGACTTTCGGCGTCCTTGGTCTGCCAGTGCTCCGCCATGTGCAGTGCACCGATGGACAGGAGGCATGCGGAGTAACCCGGATCATGATGCCCGAAATCCGCGGTCAGCCGGAGAATCATGCTCGGCCGAACCGCATTGCCCTTCATGAGTTCGATCTGGAAATCGAGTCCGGTGAGGCGCAGCGTCAGAGCACGGTTCCTTGTAATTCGTTGTGCCCAGTCCAAGTAGCGTTTCGCGTGGACGAAGTCACCCCTGCTGAACAGCACCTCGGCGAACGTGCTCAGGCGGGCGGCCGTCTCCGCCTCCCAGGGGTTGATTGTCAGGGCTCGCTCCACATATTCCACGGCGGATTGCGTTTCCCCAGCCCGCACCAGCTCAGTGGCAAAACGGAGCAGGCTAAATGATGTGTCCCGTCTTGCCTCCGGCGTGAAGCTGAGGTGCCATGGCAGAGCCACAGGATCGACCGTTTCCGCAGCTGCGGCCAGCGCCTGATGGTGAGCGGATCTTTGAGCCGGCGACATTGTCGAATAGACGTGGCCACGCAGCATCTGGTTTTGAATTCTCAGGTAGGAACCGGAATGAACCACGATATTGGCTGACAAAATTTCGTTCACGCCAGCCAAGAACTCGCCCTCCATTCCCTCCAGTAGGGCGAAACTGCTTCGGTATGAAAGGGAAAGGAGATCAAGGGCCCGCCGCGCCGGTGGCGAAAGCCGCGAAATCGACCCGGCGAGGTCGGTTTCAAAGCTTCCCTTCCAGTGCAAGGGGATGGGGAGCGCGTACTGGCCCTGAAGTTGGCGCTGCAGGAGCTCGTCGTGGAGTTCCATCGATGCCAAGGGGTTGCCGTGGGTTGCCGTGGCAACGGCGTGGATGGCGGCTGTGCTTGTTCGTCCCGCCGAAATGGATTCGAGCATTCGAACGATGTCGCGGTGGCTCAGCTCAGGCAGGTGAAGGACGGCAAGGCGCGCAAACGGGCTGTCAGGTGTCTCCCGTTGCATGCTGACAATGAGGACTATGCCCGTCCCTGCCAGCCGGCGGGCCAGGAACCCAAGCACCGTCTGGCTGGCGGAATCCATTTCATCGGCATCGTCCACGACGACGACCGTCCTCGCGACCGAACGCTGCTGGAGAATGGTGAGGAGCATTGATGAGAGAACGGACAGATCGCCTTTGTCGGCCGGCGAGGCTGCAATTCGTTCGACAATCGGCCCGAACGCGCCGTCGTCGATTTCATGGAGCAATGCGGTCAGACCGGAAAAGGGCCAGCTGGATTCTGACGGAATAGTGCGGAACGTTACTGTCCGGCCGTTATGCAACGTTGGAATCTCCGCCAGCAAAGACGATTTGCCACTCCCGTATTTCCCCGTCACCGCCATGGCAGATTCCCTGGGGCTTCGGATTAGAGCAAGAATGCGCGCAAGTTCCTTATTACGGCCGAACAAAACCATGGGTGTCCCCATTCCATCCCCAAGAGACCATTCAGCGGAAGCCCTGGTTTTCCATCGGAAAACGTGGGTCCCGGACTGACGTATTCACTGCCGCACGCCAACTTCTCCTCCAAAATTAAGGTCCGGGTCGCGCTCGGGGTTGGAGCGTAAACCCTGACCAAATGGCTGTGCTTTTGCAAATATAGCCGGGGGTCTGCCGGGGGACTAGGCCGCACGAATAGTCGAGTAGGGCATCGCCTGAAGTCGAGTAGTTTTCGTCCCGGTACTTGTTTCCGGTCCCGGAACCTCCGGACGTGCGTTGCCGGCAGGGACCGAAGTGCCTGCCGGACCCCCAGGCCCTCAGAAGGCCAGGCTGATCACCAGGCTGATCGTCGTGGCCAGGATGACGGTGCCAAAGAGGTAGGACAGCAGGCTGTGCTTGAGCGCTTCGGCCCGGATGCCGTGGTTCTGCAGGGCCGTATCGGAGACCTGGTAGGTCATGCCGAGGCTGGTGGCCAGGTAGGCGAAATCGGTGTACTGCGGGGGCCGTTCCTGGTTGAAGTCGATGCCGCCGACTGCCGCTCCGGCCTTCCCGCCCGTGCCGTAGTAGAGCTCCGCGTACCGCAGCGTGAACAGCGTCTGCACCAGCATCCAGGACAGGGCAACCGACGCCAGTGCCAGCAGACCGCCGCCGAAGCGGGACCCGCCGCCGCTGGCATGGGAATCAACCACGACGGCGGCCACCGCACCCAGGCTGGCGACGTTGGCCGCAAGGATCAGCAGGTCGGTGATGCTGCGGGACGGGTCCTCGACAGTGGCATGCGCCCGGGTTTCAGCCGGGTTGAAGCGGCCGACCGCCAGCCAGACCCACACGACGTAGGTCAACGCCGCGCTGCCCCAGCCGACCGCCGGGGCCTCCACCAGGTGCCCGGCCAGTCCGGTGGCCGTGGCAGTGAGCACCCCGGCGAGCACCATCACCGCGAAGCGCAGCCGGCTGCGGCGGATCGGCCGGGCGTTTCCGCGGATCGGGGAGCCGGGTTTCATTCCCCGATCATGGCACAGGGTTGTCCACATGGAGGGCAGCGCGGCTTCCGTGGCACCGCCGGCCGCGCCTACGCTGGAACGGCATGGAATCGCGGAATCCTGCCCCGATGCACTAAGCTATTGAAGTCTGTGCTGCGCCCTGCCCCCGTTCCTGGGGGCAATGCGGGCACACGGCACCGCAAATGAACCTCCTGTTACGGAAATGCCGTAACCGCTTAGCCCAAAGGAGGTGGGTTCACATATGCGTCCTTACGAATTGATGGTAATCATCGACCCCGAGGTCGAAGAGCGTACCGTTGAGCCAACGCTTCAG
>DASWAW010000135.1:0-18316 GCA_036390955.1 Arthrobacter sp. | reverse complement strand
GCCGTCCGGCGTCGGGATCGTGTCATGGGGATCAGTGGGAGCCTCGCTGGCGGCCGGCGCGGTGACGCCGACGCCACTGCGCGCTGCCCGCAGGGCGCGGCGGAATGCTGCCGCATCCTGGAAGCGGTCCGCACGGTTCTTCTGCAGCGCCTTCATCAGCACGCTGTCCAGTGCCTCGGAGACCTCCGGATTCAAGCTGCTGGCCAGTTCCGGGATCTCACGCACGTGCTGGTAGGCGACGGATACGGGGCTGTCGCCGATGAAGGGGGGACGCCCGGCCAGCATTTCATACAGCAGGCAGCCGGCGGAGTAGAGATCGCTGCGGGCATCCACTGTCTCACCGCGGGCCTGCTCCGGTGAAAGGTACTGGGCGGTCCCCACCACGGCCTGGGTTTGGGTCATGGTCGCTGACGAGTCGGCCATTGCGCGGGCAATCCCGAAGTCCATTACCTTCACGCTGTTGTTTTCCGGGCAGAACATCACATTGGCTGGTTTGATGTCGCGGTGCACGATCCCGGCCTTGTGGCTGTAGTCCAGGGCGGCCAGTACCCCCAGGGTGAAATCGATCGCCTGGTCGATGGTGACTTCCTTGGCCCGAATCAGGTCCCGGATCGTCCGGCCGGATACGAACTCCATGACAATGTAGGGCACCCGGACGGTGTCCTCGTGGTCGCCGGGGACTGCGTGGTCGCCGGTGTCGTAGATGGCAACGATGGAGGGGTGGTTCAGGGCTGCGACGGCCTGCGCCTCGCGTTTGAACCTGGCCTGGAACTGGGGGTCCCGGGCCAGGTCGGGGCGCAGGAGTTTGACGGCCACGGTGCGTCCCAGCCGGGTGTCGACGCCGCGGAAGACGTCGGCCATGCCGCCGCGGCCGATCAGCTCACCCAGCTCATAGCGCCCGCTGAGGACGCGCTGGGTGTTCACGGGGCCGCGGTCCTCCCGGTGCGATGGGGTGCGGGGTGAATTGGGCATGGTCGCCTACGTTCCCGTGGGGCTCGGGCTCGGGGTGGATTGCGTGGCCGCCGCCTTGGCGAGGTGGTAGGTCACGAGCGAACCGGCGGGCACCTTGCTGCCGGAGGCGGGCTCGGAGCTGACGAAGGTGCCGGGCTGTTCCTTCTTGTTCGTGGGGCTGACGTCGGCACCCTTGGCCCAGCGCAGGCCGGCGTTCTGGATGGCCTGCTGGACGGCGGCTTCGCTGGCCCCGGACTGCAGGGTGGGGACCGTTATGGTTTCCGGGCCCTTGGAATACGACACCTGGATGGTCGTGCCGGGCTGGACCCGCCCGGCGGGATCGATCTGGACCACTGTTCCGGGGGTGGAGTCGTCGAAGACCTCGACTCCGGTGACAACGAGCCCCAGGCCGATCAGTTCGCTGCGGACCTCGTTAAAGGGGCGGCCCAGATAGCTTTCCGGTATCAGGTTGATGGCAGCCGGTGTGGACTGGGTCGGCGTCTCGGAGCTGCTGGTGGGGCTGGCGCTGGTGGCGGTCGGCGAGGCGCTGGTGGTGGTCGGCTGGGCGCTGGTGGTGGCGGCGGTGACGGCGCTGCTGCTCGCGGGTGTCTGCGGGAACAGGATTCCGGCCTGGGTCAGCATGACCCCCACCAGGGCGAACAGCACCAGCAGGATCAGGGCGATCAGCGGCCAGGTCCAGGGGCTGCGTCCGCGGCGTTCAGGCTGGTTGACGGGCTCGTCGTCGTCGTAGTCGTCGTCTTCCTGGACCCAATTGCGTTCTGCCGCGAGGGCGTCGGCGCGCGAAAGCGTGTTGCGGGCGCCGTACGCGCTGGCGGCCGCGGCCCCGGCGGCCAATCCTGCCGCGGCACCCGCGCCGGCGGCACCGACCACCGGCAACGCCGAGGTGGCCGACGTCGACCGGTCTGCCGCACCGATGACACCGGTCGCGGCAGTGGGGATGTCCACCGGCGCCGTGATCGGGCCGGTGGCTGCCTCGAAGAGGAGCATGCCCGGAACGGCGGCGTGCGCTGCGGCGATGTCGCCGTTGCGGATGGCTTCGGCGGCCTCGGAGAGTTTGAGCGCGTCGGCCGGGCGGTTCTTGGGGTCCTTGGCCAGCATGGACATCAGCAGGGCCCGGACCGGCTTCGGCAGGGTTTCCGGCAGCGGCGGCGGGGCGTCATTGACCTGCGCCAGCGCGATGGCAATCTGGGATTCGCCGGAGAACGGGCGGTGTCCGGTGAGGCACTCGTAGCCGATCACGCCGAGGGCATAGATGTCCGAAGCGCCGGTGGCCAACTGCCCGGTGGCCTGTTCCGGGGCCAGGTACTGGGCGGTTCCCATCACCTGCCCGGTCTGGGTGAGCGGGACCTGGTCCGCGAGGCGGGCGATGCCGAAGTCCGTCACCTTGACGCGGCCATCCGGGGTGATCAGAAGGTTGCCCGGCTTGATGTCGCGGTGGACCAGGCCCTGGGCGTGGGCGACCGAGAGGGCGCGGGCCGTCTGGGCGATCATGGACAGGGTGCGGTCCGGGGAGAGCACCTGTTCGTGTTCGATGATGCTGCTCAACGGCTGGCCCGGAACCAATTCCATGACGAGGTAGGCGGAGCCTTCTTCCTCGCCGTAGTCAAAGACGTTGGCGATGCCCACGTGGTTCAGGAGCGCGGTGTGGCGGGCTTCGGCGCGGAACCGCTGCAGGAAACCGGGGTCGCCCGTGTACTCCTCCTTGAGCACCTTGATGGCGACGATGCGGCCAAGGATGAGGTCTTTGGCTTTCCAGACTTCCCCCATGCCACCGATCGCAATACGTGTGGTCAGCTGGAACCTGCCGCCGAGGGTGATTCCTGATGAAGGCCTCACTTATTCAACACCGCCTCAAAAATCTTCTTCGCGTTCGGACTGGTTAGCTTTGCGCCGGTGGAGATGTCTACGCCTTCCATGACGATAGTGACAGCCACCTGCGGGTCATTCGCCGGGGCGAACCCGGTAAACCATGAGTTGTTCAGGCCGTTGCCGAGTTCGGCGGTCCCGGTCTTGCCGGCCACCTTGACGCCGGGGACGGCCGCCGCGCGGCCGATGCCGTCGCTGACCACGCTGACCATCCACTCGTTGATCTGCCGGGCGATCTCCGGTGTGGTGGAGGTCTGCAGCACCTGGGGCTTCGGTTCGCTGATCGGCCGCAAGTCCGGGGAGCGTACGGCCTTGATCAGGTTCGGCTGCATCTGCACTCCGCCGTTGGCGATGGCGGCCGTCATCTGGTTGATCTGCAGCGGGGTGGCCCGGACGTCCCGCTGGCCAATCGATGACTGCGCCAGGCTGGCGTCATCCAGCGGTTCGGTGGGGAAGAAACTCGGGGCGGAGTCCAGCTTCAGCTGGTCGCCGAAGTCCTGCCCGAAACCGAACTTCTCCGCCTGGTCCGAGATGGCCTTCTGCCCCAGATCCAGGGCGATGCTGGCGAACGGCGTGTTGCAGGACTGCTGCAGGGCGAAGGCAAAAGATGCCGTGTCGCGGGTATAGCAGTTGCCGCCGGCGTAGTTGGGCAGCGTGTACTGGATGCCGGGGAAGGACATCTCTGCCGGGTTGGGCAGAACGCTGTCCTTGTTGTACTTACCCGAGTTGAGGGCAGCCGCGGTGTCAATGAGCTTGAAGACCGAGCCGGGGGCCAGCAGCGCCCCGGTGGGTCCGCTGACGTTCTGGTTCAGGTTGATCCCCGGCACCTTGTTCAGCTCGGCGAAGTTGGCGGCCTCGGCCGCCGGATCCTGGGTGGCGATCAGATTCGGGTCATACGAGGGTTTGGACACCATGGCAAGGATCGCGCCGGTTTTCGGATTGGTCACCACAATCGATCCGCGCTGGCCCTCCGGGATGAGGTCATAGGCGAGCTTCTGGATTTTCGGATCCAGCGTGAGCTCGACGGAAGCGCCCTTGGGCTGGTTGCCCAGGAAGAGCTGGCCGACGCGGTCCAGGAACTGCTGGTCCGAGCTGCCTGCGAGCTCTTTGTTCATCGTCTTCTCCAGCCCGGTCACGCCGTAGCTCCTGGAGAAATAGCCGGTGATCCCGGCGTACGGCTCCGGCTGGGTGTAGGTGCGCTGGAACGCGCAGCTCTCGTCGGCAGCCACGGACTCAGCCACCGGGGTACCGCCGACAATGATCGCGCCGCGGTCGTTGCAGTAATTCTGCAGAAGGGTGCGCTTGTTCCAGGCGTTTGCCTCCAGCTCGTCCGCGCCGATCACCTGGACGTAGCTGAGGGCCCCGAAAATCAGCACGAACATCGCGATCGCGGCGATCCAGGCGTTGCGAATGGCTTGGTTCACAGCTTCACCGCCTCGGTGGGGGCGTCCGGACTGTTCCGTCCAGTGCCGGGCGCGGCGGCCGGCTTCGAAGGCATGGCAGGAGTTACTTTCTGTGGGTCGGGTTCGTCGCCGGGAGCCAGGGGCGTGGTGTCGACCGGGCCGCGTGCCGTGTGCGAGATCATCAGCAGGAGTCCGACGATGATCCAGTTGGCCAGCAGCGAGGAGCCGCCCGCGGCCAGGAACGGGGTGGTGAGGCCGGTGAGCGGAATGAGCCGGGTGACCCCGCCGATGACCACAAAGCACTGCAGCGCGATGGCGAAGGAGAGCCCCGTGGCCAGCAGCTTCCCGAATGCGTCCCGGGTGCCGAGCGCCGCCCGGAAACCGCGGGTGAAGAGCAGCAGGTACATCAGGACGATCGCGAAGAGGCCGATCAGTCCCAGTTCCTCGCCGAAGGAGGCAATGATCATGTCGCTGTTGGCGAAGGGAACCAGATTGGGGCGTCCCTGGCCGAAGCCGGTGCCCACAAGGCCACCGTTGGCCATGCCGAACAGCCCCTCGACGATCTGCAGGCTGCCGCCAAATTCCCGTCCGTAGACCTCGTCGGTGAAGGCATTGACCCAGCCGTCGATCCGCAGGGCCACGTGGGAGAAGGCACGGGACGCGACGAAGCCGCCGGCGGCCATGAGGCCCACACCGATAATGACCCAGCTGATCCGGCTGGTGGCGACGTAGATCATCACGAGGAAGAGTCCGAAGAACAGGATTGATGAGCCCAGGTCACGCTGGAAGATCAGCACGCCGATGCTCACCAGCCAGGCGGCGATCATGGGACCCATGTCCTTGAAGCGCGGGAACTGGAGGGGGCCGACTTTCCGGCCGGCCAGCAGGATGAGATCCCGGTTGGAGGAAAGATACCCGGCAAAGAATATAGCGAGGGTGATCTTTGCGATTTCGCCGGGCTGGAAGGTCATCGGGCCGACCTTGATCCAGACCCGCGCGCCCAGGATTTCACCGGCCGAGATGCCGGGAACCAGCGGCAGGATCAGCAGGCCCGCGCTCACGGCCAGGGAAATGTAGGTGAAGCGGCGGAGGATCCGGTGGTCCTTGAGGAACCAGATCACGGCGATCGAGACGGCCATGGCCACGAGCGTCCAGCGCAGTTGGTTGTTGCCCGTGTCTTCCCCGACGCGGTCCAGCCGGTGGATCATGGCGAGCCCGAGACCGTTGAGGGCCACCACGAGCGGAAGCATTACCGGATCGGCATATTTCGCCCGTATGCGAAGCACAATGTGGAACGCGAGGGCTGCGGCGGCCAGCATGCTCGATTGGAACCAGAAATCTGTGTCGAAGGCCTTCTGCTGGTCCACGCCGACCAGGGCGTTGGCGCCAATGCCCACGGCGAGGGCCAGCGCCAGCAGCACCAGCTCAACATTCCGCCGCGGCTTGGGTGTGGGATCAATCGGGGTCATTTGTTGACCTCGCAGAAGGGAGCCGTCGCCGCGGGTGTCGGTGCGGCGGACCCGGCTGCGCCGGGACTCGCGGTAGCACCGGGGGTTTCCGTTGCACCCGGACTCGCTGATGCGCCGGGGGCTGCCGTTGCGCCCGGGGTTGCCGGGGACGGGGACGGGGTGATGCATTCGTCCGCGGGGGCCGTGGTACCGGTGCGTTCAAGGTTCTTGACGATCCGCTGGGCGTCGTAGAGGTCCCGGGCCGGCACGGTCTGGCGCACGCGCTGCTGGGAAAATTCGGGGAGATCTGACATCCGGATATCGGTTACCGTTTCGAGGGTGGAAAGCTGGATGGGTCCCAGGCGCTGTGAGACCCCGTTGAAGATGGCGACATGCTGGTTCTGCTCCCCGATGTAGTACCGCGTCTGGGTCCAGGCGTAGCCCAGCCACAGACCCAGCGCGAGAAGAGCCACGATGGCTGCCGCAATGCCGATGGTGAGCCAGCGGCGCGGCGGCCGGCCAGGCTTGTAGTCGTCGGCGTCGTCCCGCGCCTGGTCAGACTTGTGGGTCAGCACGGTGGCAGCCCGGCGGGCCAGGGTGCGCCCCGCGATGGTGGGGATGGAGCCGGTTTCCGCGGCGGTGGCGGCTGCGCCCACGAGTTCGTGGGGGCGGCTGGCCAGGTCCTCGCGGAGAACTTCGGCGGTCAGATGTTCGCCCAGGTGCGGATCAGTTGAGGTCGCCGGCTCGCCGTGTCCGGCGGCACTGCCCTCCGGCTTGTCGTCCGCCGGGTCCGCATCTTTGGCCGCCGGCTGCGCGTCGGGAGCCGTCGCTGCACCGGCGGCGTTGCCGGCCGGCCGCGCGGGACTTTCGGACACAGCGGCCGTCACGGTCGAAGGTGACGGGGCCGGGACAATTTCGACGGCGGCGGTCCGTACGTCGTCGCTCGTCGGTTCGACGATTTCCAGCAGCACGACGGTGACATTGTCCGGAGCGCCCGCCTCGAGGGTGAGGTCGACCAGCAGGTCTGCGCATTCGTGCAGGTCCGGGGTCTCCCGGACGGTGCGTTCCACGACATGGCCGGCCACATAATTCAGACCGTCGGAACAGAGCAGCCAGCGCTCACCGGGTTCGACGTCAAGCGTTGCCAGGTCCAGTTCGGGGCTGGCGTCGACGTCACCGAGGACGCGCATGAGGACATTCTTGTGCGGATGGGTTTCCGCCTCTTCGGGGCGGAGCCGGCCCTCATCGATCAGGCGCTGGACGAAGGTGTGGTCCACGCTCACCTGTTCGAACTCGCCGTTCCGGAGCCGGTAGGCGCGGGAGTCGCCAATGTGGGCGAAGTGGAGCTTGCCTTCGGCGAGCAGGAGGGCTGTGACGGTGGTGCCCATGCCGGCGAGCTTGGGGTTCATGTGGACGAGTTCGGAGAGCAGCGAGTTGGCGGTCTGGATCTCGTCGGCGAGGACGGTGCCGGCGTCGCCGTCGTAGTCGTCCTTGTCGAGGTGGATCATGTCCAGCACGGTGGCGGCCGAGGCGACATCGCCGCCGGCGTGTCCGCCCATACCGTCGGCGACGACGGCGAGGTGGCGGCCGACGTACGCGGAGTCATCGTTTTTTGCCCGCACACGGCCGACGTCGGACCGCGCGGCATAGCGCATAATGAGCGGCCGCAACGGGGCAGGTGTTTTGCCTTCGGCCCTGTCTTCGGGGCGATCCGGGGCAGCCACGGCTACGGCCTCAATTCGATGACCGTCTTGCCGATTCTCACGGGGACACCGAGCTCAACGGGCAGGGCCCTGGTGAGCTGCTGATCGGCCAGGTAGGTGCCGTTGGTCGAGCCAAGGTCCTCGATGAACCACCGGCTGCCCTGCGGGAACAGGCGGGCGTGGCGGCCCGAGGCGTAGTCATCCTCCAGCACGAGGGTGGCCTCCTGGGCACGGCCGAGCAGGATGGGGCTCGCTGCCAGCGGGATCGTGGTGCCCCTGAGGGGACCTTCGGTCACGACCAGCTGGCGGGGCTGCTGCTTGACCGGGGCAGCCGGTTCGGCCAGCGCCGGGTTTTTGCGCACCTGCCGGGCCGTCGGTGCGCCCGCCGCTGCCTTGCGGCCGATCATTAGGTCGCGGCGCATGGCGGCAACGATGCTGAAGATGAGTACCCACAGGAGCAGGAGGAACCCGAAGCGAAGGGCCGTGATGGTCAGTTCGCTCACTGGCGGCCGCCTGGGTTGGCGGGCAAAAGGCGGAAGATGATCTTGGTCCGTCCCATAGTGATCGTCGAGCCGTCGGTGAGTTCCGAGGAGCCCGCAATCTTGTGGCCGTTGACGTAGCTGCCGTTCGTGGAACCCAGATCGACGGCCTGGGCGGTGCCGGGCCCCGTGCGGATCTCCAGATGGCGGCGGGAAACGCCGGTGTCGTCAATCGGGATGTCTGCCTCGGAAGAGCGGCCCAGAACGATCGACGGCGCGTTCAGGGAATACCGCTGCCCGTCGATGTCGAGCACGGGCTGCAACCGGGCGGGCTGGCGTGTCGGCGCTGCGGGCATGCCGGCGTACGGCGCCGGCTGAGCGGCCGCGGAGGGGGATGACGACTTTTCGGTCCGGGACTTGATTACGAAGTCCCCGGCACGGCGTTCCTCGTCCCGGCGGAAGCTGATCCGCACCGGACCCTGGAGGGTGTAGCCCTGGCTGCGCACGTGGTTGATGACGACGTCGCACAGTTCTTCGGCGAGCGGGGTGCCCCATTCCTGGGCCCGCTGGAAATCCTCGTCACTGAGAAGGACATCGAAGACGTTCGGGGCCAGGGTCCGTCCGGCGGCGATGGTGATGGCCTTGTTGTCCACCTCGCGGCGGAGGTGGCTGGCGATCTCGACGGGTTCAACCTGGGCGCGAGAACCGGTGGAGAAGACTCCGCGGACGGCCTTTTCGATGCCGCGCTCGACTTTGTCCAGCAATCCCATGGTCCTTCTCCTTTCGTGACGGCTGCAGGGCAGCGTTTCGTTCCGGAACTCGGTTTCCCAAATCTGTGGGAGCCCGCTGGGAACGGGCACTCCTACATCAGATACTACTGGGCGAGTCTGGGAATGGCCTTAATGCGCGTCGCCGCCCCGTGCCGGGAAATTGCGGCGGACCGGCCCTGACCTGCCCTGACGTGGCCCCGCACGGCCCGGCGGGGAGGAGCTTCATCGGCGCCGGAACCGCCCCCGCCGGCGTCCCTCCGGGTGCCCGGCGCCGCCCGCCTGTGGCGTCCCCCGGGAGGCGATTGGTGTTTTCCCGCAGTTGTCCGTTATGCTTGATCTCGCTGCTTTTACGAGGTTGGCGGTCCGGTTTCCGGGCCAACAATTGAGTGAAAGAAGTTGCGCGCGAGTGGCGGAACGGCAGACGCGCTGGCTTCAGGTGCCAGTGTCCGAAAGGGCGTGGGGGTTCAAATCCCCCCTCGCGCACGCAAATCAAGGAACCCCGGTCTTCGGACCGGGGTTCCTTTGTTTAACCCCCACCCACCCCCCACGCGGGGTCTCCTTTTGAACCCCACCCACCCCTCCAACGCGGGGTCACTTAGCGCCCATCCCAACGTCCGGGATGGGCGCTAAGTGACCCCGCGTTGCTCGTAGGGGGGCGGGGCGGGGTGCACGACGCCGGGGCGCACCGCCGTGCGCCCGAACTAACCGAGAGTTAACTTCACGGAAACGGCAAGGCGCGGATTCCCGAAACAACCGTTCCCTAGGGTCAGTGCCAGACGGCCCCGCAGGGGCCGCCATTTCATGCGACCGCCTCCCGATTTGGAGAAGTAGAATGACGGCTTTTGGTTCCGAATTGCGCCCGACCCGGCGGATGCTGCTGGCAGGGATTTCCTCCGCGGCACTTGTTGCCCTCACCGGCTGCGGCGGCGAGACCAGTGCAGCGACGTCAACGGCCGGCGGCGCGGCGGGGGACCTCGGCAAGCTGGAGGTCCAGCTGTCCTGGTTGAAGAACTCGGAGTTCGCCGGTGAATATTTTGCCGACAGCAGGGGCTACTACAAGGACGCGGGCTTCACCGCCGTCAACCTGATTGCGGGCGGCCCGGGCGGCGCTTCAGCGGAGACCATGGTCCTTTCGGGCAAGGCCCTGGTGGGCACGTCCTCGCCAGTGGGAGTGGCCCCGGTTGTACTCAACGAGGGTGCGCCATTGAAGATCATCGGCTCCACGTACCAAAAGAACCCGTTCACCATCGTGTCCCTCGCGGCTAAGCCGATCACCGCGCCCGCTGACCTCGTCGGCAAGAAAATCGGGGTGCAGGCGGGCGTCAACGAGACACTGTTCGATGCCCTCCTTGAAGTCAACAAGATTGATCCGTCCCAGGTCACCAAAGTGCCGGTCCAGTACGATCCCCAGCCGCTGCTGAACGGCGACGTCGAAGGGTTCTTCGCCTACCTCACCAATGAGGTCCTGACCCTGGAACTGGGTGGCCACCAGACGGCGGTGCTGCCGTTCGCGGACAACGGACTGCCCTTCATCGCCGAAAGTTTCGTCGCCACGGACGATTCCATCCAGAACCGGCGCAAGGAGCTGAAGGCTTTTCTGGCAGCCACCATCCGGGGCTGGAAGGACGCGCTGGCGGACCCCGCGGAATCAGCCAGGCTCGCCGTGGAGGTCTACGGCAAGGAACTCGGCCTCACCCTCGACAAGGAAAAAGCCCAGGCGGAGGCGCAGAACAGCAAGCTCATCCGGACCCCGGACACCGACAGCAACGGACTTCTCTCCATCTCCAAGGAGCTCATGGAGAAGAACATCGAGATCCTCAAGCTGGCCGGCTACGACACCACGGCGGAGAAAATCTTCGACATGAGCCTCCTGGATGAGGTTTACGCCGAAAACCCGAGCCTCAAGTAACCGCGCAGCAAGTAAGTAGGACAAATGACTGACGTGAGCACGGCTGCCGTCTCCCACGGCATGCTGTCCGGAACCGGCATATCGCTGCGCGGGCTGGGCAAGAGTTTCCGCATGGGCCGCAACAGCGTCGTGGCCCTGGAAGACGCCGACCTGATGACATCGAAGGGGACGTTCCTGTCCCTGCTGGGACCCTCCGGATGCGGCAAGTCCACCATTCTGAGGATCCTCGCCGGTCTGGAGACCCCGACGACGGGCCAGGCCACCGTGGACGGCCACACCCCGGCTGAGTTGCGCACCCGGCATGAGCTGGGCATTGCCTTCCAGGATCCGGCGCTCCTGCCGTGGCGAAGCGTGGTCTCCAACATCCGCCTGCCCTTCGAAGTGGCCGGTCTTCCCGTTGACCATGCCATGGTGGACGAACTGGTGGGACTGATCGGCCTGAAGGGCTTTGAAAAGGCCAAGCCGGCGCAGCTCTCCGGGGGTATGCGGCAGCGGGTCTCCATCGCCAGGGCGCTGGCGCTCAAGCCGTCGGTGCTCCTGCTGGACGAACCGTTTGGCGCCCTGGATGACATGACGCGTCAGCGCCTCAACCTTGAACTGCTGCGGATCTGGACGGAGAAGCCGGCAACCACGCTGATGGTCACCCATGGAATCGCGGAGGCAATGTTTCTCTCCGACGTGGTCGCCGTCATGAGCGCACGGCCCGGCCGGATCAAGGAAATCATCACCGTTGACCTGCCCCGGCCAAGGACGCCGGAGATGATGCGGACGCCGGAGTTCCACGCCCTGTGCGACAGGGCGTCGGAGCTGCTGTTCGGCGACGCCGGAGCGGCCGGAGCGGAGGAGCGTTCCCTTGACGAGGATTGACGCGAAGGCAGCTGTCGCTGCCCGGCCGCTTCCGCCGTGGGCGGCGGCGGGAATCGGGGTGGCCGCCACCGTTGCGCTCTGGTGGCTGGCAGCGGGCACTGTGCTGGCCAATGTGGGCGCCGCAGCCGATGGAACGGGCGGCGCCGTCCCCACACCGGGCGAGGTCATCCGCCAGCTGGCCGGCGACGGCGTCGGCTTCTACTGGCCCAACCTCGCCGTCACAGTGGCGGAAGCCGCCACCGGCTATTTCTGGGGCAACGTTGCGGCACTCCTGCTGGCCGGCAGCGTTCTGGTGTTGCCGGCCCTGGAGCGCCTCGTCACCCAGCTGGCTGTCATCAGCTACTGCCTGCCGATTGTGGCCATCGGGCCGGTTGCCTTCATTGTGATCGGATCTCCGGCGCGCGGCCAGGCATCCGGAACAGCGGTGCTCCTGGCGGGCATCTCCGTTTTCTTCACCACTGTGGTGGGCGCCCTGTCCGCACTGAAGAGCGCCGACCAGGCGAGCCTGGACCTTGTCGCCGTCTACGGCGGCGGCAGATTCCAGCAGCTGGTCAAAGTGCAGCTCATTTCGGCGCTGCCGGGGATCCTCAACGCGCTCAAGATCGCCGTTCCCGCCGCCGTGCTGGGCGCAGTCCTAGGCGAATACGTGGGCGGAGTGGACCGCGGGATCGGTCCGGCGCTGGTCAACGCGCAGCAGAACCTCCAAATTGCCCGGGCCTGGGGGGTCGCCCTGGTCGCGGGACTCCTGGCCGGGGCGGGCTACGGCGTCTTTGCCGTGATCGCACGGTTTGCCGCCCCGTGGTCCGCAGGCCGGAAGGGGGCCGCATGATCCCGCCGTCGGCCCGGGTCCCCGCCGTCCTCAAAAGCCTCGGCCGTGCGGCCCTGGGGCTGCTGGTCTCCCTGGCAGTGGTGCTGCTGCTGTGGGTGGCGCTGCTGAAGGTCTTCAACATCTCGCCATTCGTGGGCAAAGGTCCGCTGGATGTCTTCAATTTCCTCTTTACCGTCCCGGCATCAGCCGGCAATCGGCTGGCCGTTCTGCAGAACCTCGGCCAGACCATGATTGATGCTTTTCTCGGGTTTGCGGCCGGGATGGTGGGGGCAGTTGTGGTGGCGGGCGTCTTTGTCCTCTTCCGCGGAGTGGAGAACGCCCTGATGCCCGTCGCCATGCTGCTGCGTTCCGTGCCGCTGGTGGCCCTGGCGCCCATCATCATCCTCATTTTCGGGCGGCAGGAACCAGCCGTGGCCGCGATCGGCGGGATCGTGGTGTTGTTTCCGGCCCTGGTGACGATCGTCTTCGGGCTTCGCTCGGCGTCTCCGGCGATGTTGGAGGTCATTGACGTCTACGGCGGCTCCCG
This sequence comes from Arthrobacter sp., assembly GCA_036390955.1. Lineage (GTDB taxonomy): Bacteria > Actinomycetota > Actinomycetes > Actinomycetales > Micrococcaceae > Arthrobacter. Next base: position 5,544 of record DASWAW010000135.1, on the reverse strand, counting down.
GTGGACGGCCCTCCTGAAGGTCGCATTGCCTTCGTCCCGTCCGGCCTTCTTCACCGCAGTCAAGATTTCCATTCCCGGAGCGGTGACCGGGGCCTTGCTGGCCGAATGGCTCGCCACCGGCAAAGGGGTTGGCTACGCGATCATCTCGGCCGTCTCCCGCGCCAGGAACAACGAGGTGTGGGCGCTGGTGGTGGTGATCACGCTGGTGTCGATCATCCTGTACACGATCGTGGCGCTCCTGGAGGACGCCATGCTGAGGAGATCCGGGCAGGAGGCGTCGACGTCGGCGTGACCGCCCGGGCGCGCAGGCCGGCGGGCCCGCGAGTGGCTCGGACCAAGCAACGCGGGGTCACTTCGGGCCCATCCCGGCGGGGATTATGGGCCGTAAGTGACCCCGCGTTGCTGTCTGGGGGTCAGCCGCGGAGCGCCCCGAGCCCGGCGAGGAGCGCCTCGAGTCCCAGGCTGAAGGCGACGTCGGCCGGTTTTTCATTGCCTTCATCGGCCAGGCGCTGGACGGCGGAAGTGAAATACGGCGTCGAGGCGGCCATGCTGCCGGAATCGAAGATGTCAGCCGGTGCCGTGACGTCGTAAGCGGAGCCGAAGATGAAGGATTCCAGTGCCACGATGGCCGGGATGATGCGCTCCTGCGGAAAGCCGGCGCGGCTAAAGCCTGCGCTGACGGTCTCATACATGGCCAGCGTCTTGGGCGCGTCGGTCACGGGCAGCACGGCGATGACCGGGATCAGCGGCGTGTGCTTGGAGAAGACGTCCCGGTAGCTCCAGGCCCAGTCCCTCACAGCCTGTTCCCAGGGCCCGGCGTCGAAGGTGCCCACGTCCACAAAGGAGGTCAAGTGGTCCTGGACGAGGACCAGAACGTCCCGTTTGGAGGAAACGTGGTTATAGAGCGCCGAGGGCGCCACATTCAGCGTCCTCGCCAGTGCGGCCATAGTGAACCCGTCGTATCCGCTTTTGACGATCAACTGCAGGGCTGCCGCCGTTATGCCGTCCTGGTCCAGCACAGCCGCGGCGGGCCTTCCCACGCGGCGGCGCGGTCCGGGGGCGGGGCTGTGCGGATCGGCGGGGACGCTGGTTTCTGCCGTCATTCCGGGCCTTTCTTCGGTCTCTGCTGGCGGTGCCGGGGTGAGCGATTCTGCCCCCTACTTTACGGGCGAAATTCGTTAGGCGGAGGGTCTTCCCCGAACCAGGCGGAAGGTCTATCATCATAAATGAACGACATTCATTTAGTGGCCCGCATCACCACGGCGGCCACGGAAAGGACATCATGCTGAATCTTGACCGCGACGTCGTCATCGTAGGGGCAGGCCCGTCAGGGTTGACAGCCGCCCGTGAACTGAAGAAGGCCGGACTGAGCGTCGCAGTCCTCGAGGCCCGGGACCGCGTCGGCGGCCGGACCTGGACCGACACGATTGACGGTGCGATGCTCGAAATCGGCGGCCAGTGGGTGTCGCCGGACCAGACGACGCTGCTGGGGCTGATCGAGGAGCTCGGACTGCAGACCTATTCCCGCTACCGCGACGGCAAATCCGTCTACATCGGTGCGGATGGAAAGCGCACCCTCTACACCGGTGAGACCTTCCCCGTCAGCGAAACCACCGCAGCCGAAATGGACAAGCTCACGGTCATGCTCGACTCGCTCGCCGCGGAGGTCGGCGCCGAGGAGCCGTGGGCACACCCCAAGGCCCGCGAGCTGGACACGATTTCCTTCCACCACTGGCTGCGGCAGAACTCCGCCGATGAGGAAGCCTGCAACAACATCGGCCTGTTCATCGCCGGCGGCATGCTGACTAAGCCCGCCCACGCCTTCTCCGCCCTGCAGGCCGTCCTCATGGCCGCCTCCGCCGGGTCCTTCACCAACCTCACCGATGAGGACTTCATCCTGGACAAGCGGGTTGTCGGCGGGATGCAGCAGGTTTCGCTGCTGCAGGCCGCAGCTCTGGGCGAGGACGTGGTCCTCGACAGCCCGGTCCGCACCATCAACTGGACCGAGGATGCGAGCGGGGGATACCGGGTCACCGCCGTCTCCGAACGGGCCACCGTGAACGCCCGCTTCGTCATCATGGCCGTGCCGCCAAACCTCTACTCCAGGGTCTCCTTCAACCCGCCCCTGCCCCGCCGCCAGCACCAGATGCACCAGCACCAGTCACTTGGCCTGGTCATCAAGGTTCACGCCGTCTACAGCTCGCCGTTCTGGCGCGAAGACGGCCTCTCCGGGACCGCGTTCGGCGCCGGCGCCATTGTGCAGGAGGTCTACGACAACACGAACCACGAGGACCCCCGCGGCACGCTGGTCGGCTTCGTCTCGGACGAGAAGGCCGACGCCATGTTCGAGCTCAGCGCCGAGGACCGCCGCCGCACCATCCTCGAGTCGATCGCCGCGTTCCTCGGCGAAAAAGCCCTGGATCCCGAGGTTTACTACGAATCCGACTGGGGTTCCGAGGAATGGACCCGCGGGGCCTACGCCACAAGCTACGACCTCGGCGGGCTGCACCGGTATGGCAAGGACCAGCTGAAGCCGGTCGGGCCGATCTACTGGTCCTGCTCCGACCTTGCGGCCGAGGGATACCAGCACGTCGACGGCGCCGTACGGATGGGACAGATCACGGCGGCCCGTATTGTCGCCGCCGCGGACCGTGCACCGGTTGCGCACTAGCTCGAAAACCCCCAATAGTTCAGAAAGGTCGGCCCAGATGCGTTACGTAGTAGGGTACTCAGCCAATGACAGAGGCCACGATGCGGTCAATCTGGCCGTCTCCATGGCCCTCGGGCGTGGAGCCGGCCTTGACATTGTCCTGGTGGTCCCGGAAGTGCAGCAGTTCGGAGCCGCCCACGCACCCAGGGTCGGCTTCGAGCACCTGCTCAATGAGCAGGCACAGGAGTGGCTCGACCAGGCGCTGGCGCTGGTTCCGCCTGGTGTCCCCGCCCAGGCCCACGTCCGCAGCGGGGATTCCGACGCCCACGCGCTGATCCAGGCCGCCGAGGAGTTTGGGGCGGACATGCTCATCATCGGTGCAACCAGCAACGGGATCTTTAGGCGGTTTTCGATCGGGTCGGTGGCCAGCGCCCTGCTCCACGCCTCGACCGTTCCCGTGGCCCTGGCGCCGCACGGCTACCATCGCCAGGAGGCCCTGACCCGGATCAGTTGCGGGCTCGGAAACCGGGCAGGTGCCGAGAAGCTGCTCGATTTCGCCCTCGGCATGGCCGCGAACCGCGAAGTACCGCTGCGCGTGGTGTCGCTTCTGGCGATCGACGGCGGCGACGCGGCCGACGCCGCGGTTGCCGCCGAAGCGGCCCGGGAGTACGCGGCGAAGCATCTTGCCGCAGCCGTGCCGGCCGGCGAGCAGGAGGTCCGGGAGGAGGCGAAGGCGGAAGTCGTCATCGCACAGGGCCGCAGCATCGAGGAAGCGGTGGACCGTCTGGACTGGGAAGACGGTGAGGTCCTGTTGATCGGATCGAGCAGGCTTGCCACGAACCGGTCCATCTTCCTGGGCAGCACGGCCAACCGCATCCTGCGCGCCCTGCCGGTGCCGATGATTGTGGTCCCGAGTGACTACGAGCTCAAACATTCCAACCAGCCAGCGTCGACTGACGTCCCCCGAGAGGCACAAAAATGAGCGCCGAACACGCGATGTCCAAGGCCTCGCACGCCGGACAGCGCACTGAAGAACAGCACGGACTGAGCGAGAAGGGCCTGAAGGCAGGATCTGTCGGGCTGATTGGCGCCGTCGTCATCGGCGTTTCCTGTATAGCCCCGGCCTACACTCTGACTGCGGCACTGGGCCCCACCGTGGCGGAAGTCGGCGTCCATCTGCCGGCGATCTTCCTGGTGGGCTTTGTCCCGATGTTGCTTGTGGCGTTCGGCTACCGCGAATTGAACAACGCCATGCCCGACGCCGGCACGTCCTTCACCTGGGCCTCGAGGGCGTTTGGCCCGTGGCTTGGGTGGATGGGAGGCTGGGGACTGATCGCCGCGACGATCATTGTGCTTTCCAACCTGGCAGCCGTGGCGGTGGACTTCTTCTACCTGATGCTGTCGCAGATCTTCGGCAATCCGGACCTGGCCGGGCTCACCACGAACCTGCCGCTGAACATCGCCACCACATTGGTGTTCATCGCCCTCGCGTGCTGGATTTCCTACCGCGGCATGGAGACCACCAAGACGGTCCAGTATGTGCTCGTGGGATTTCAGCTGCTGGTGCTCGGCTGGTTCGCGGTGGCCGCGTTCAGCCACGTCGCCAACGGAACTGCCTTTGACGCCACTGCCATCGCACCGGACTGGTTCAATCCCTTCGCGGTGGAATCCTTCTCCGCGTTTGCCGCCGGCGTTTCGCTGTCCATCTTCATCTACTGGGGATGGGACGTCACGCTGACCATGAATGAGGAGACCAAGAACCCGCAGAAGACGCCAGGCCGTGCCGCCACCGTGACTGTTCTGGTCATCGTGATCATCTACATGACCGTTGCCCTGGCCACGCTGTCCTTCGCCGGTATCGGTACAGAAGGTCTGGGTGCCGGAAACCCGGAGAACCAGGCCAGTATCTTCGCCGTCCTTGCCGGTCCGGTGATGGGCCCCTTCGCCATCCTGATGTCCCTGGCCATCCTGAGCAGTTCGGCGGCTTCGCTGCAGTCCACATTCGTCTCGCCGGCCCGGACCCTGCTGTCCATGGGTCACTACAAGGCCCTGCCGCAGAAGTTCAGCAGGATCAGCCCTACACACAAGTCCCCGAGCTATGCCACGATCGCCTCGGCGGTGGCTGCCGCCGCGTTCTATGTCATCACCCGCACGACGTCGGAGAATGCGCTGTGGGATACCATCACGGCGCTGGGCATGATGATCTGCTTCTACTACGGCATCACGGCGCTGGCCTGTGTCTGGTTCTTCCGGGCAGAGGCGTTCAGCGGAGCGCAGGCGTTCTTCTTCAAGTTCCTTGCACCCCTCCTGGGCGGCGTCATCCTGCTGGTTATGTTCTTCAAGACCGCCTACGACTCCATGGATCCGGCGTACGGTTCGGGCTCCTCGATCGGTGGCCTGGGCCTGGTCTTCATCCTCGGCACCGGCGTCATTCTGCTGGGGGTGGTGCTCATGCTGGTCATGGCGAAGCTCCGGCCCGAGTTCTTCAGGGGCGAGGTGCTGTCCCGCGGAAACTGAGTTCCCGGCTCGCGGGACTTCCAGGAAGGTCCTTCTTCCGGCAGCCACTGGAAAGTAAGCAAACTTACCAATAGGCTGGCGGGAGGGGGACTTTCCCCCGTTCGGAACCAGAACGAGGTGACCGCATGTCGGACGCAGAAAACATCAGCACAGTTACGGACATCATCAACGATTCGCGGATCGGGATGTTCACCACCGTGAACGAAGAAGGCGCGCTGGTCAGCCGCCCGCTGGCGGTCCAGGATGTGAAGGACGACGGCGACATGTGGTTCTTCACGTCCGCCACCACCTCCCAGGTAGCCCATGTCCGCGCCCACCCGGGCGTGAACGTCTCCTTCGGGAAGGGAACGGAATGGGTGTCGGTGGCCGGGACGGCA
>DASWAW010000134.1:0-2056 GCA_036390955.1 Arthrobacter sp. | reverse complement strand
CCTGGGCGTGAACACCTACCTGATGTACGGCTTCTTCAACACCGTCCCGCAGTCCCTCGACGAGGCGGCCAAGATCGACGGCGCCAGCCACTCGCAGATTTTCTTCGGCATCATCATGCGCCTCGTGACCCCGATCCTGGCGGTCGTGGGCCTGCTGTCCTTCATCGGCATTTCCGGCGAGTTCGTGATCGCCAGCGTGGTGCTCACCGACCCGGACAGCCAGACCCTCGCCGTCGGCCTCTACTCCTTTGTGGCGCAGCAGCGGTCCGAGAACTGGGGCGTCTTCGCCGCCGGGGCCGTGCTCGCCGCCGTCCCGGTGATGGCGCTGTTCCTGTTCCTGCAGCGCTACATCGTCAGCGGCCTCACCCAGGGCTCGGTGAAGGGCTAGGCATGAGCGTTCCGGGCACGCACGGCACGCAGGGCACGCAGGGCACGCCGGGGCCCGGCGTGACGGGTCTCAGCTTCGCGGGGCCCGGCTTCACAGGCCCGGCGTGACAGGGCCGCTGCCGCATCACGACGGCTCTGCCCTGCACGCCCCGCAGCTGCTTGCGCTCGGGGACGAGGCCCTGCTGCGGCTCCGGGTTCCCGCCGGCTGGGGACGCGCCACCCGGGTCTGGCTCCGCTCGATCCAGGACGGGGAACCCCGCTACGAGCCCTGCACCGGTCTTGGCGAGGCGGACGGCTGGGTCTGGTGGGAGGCGCCCATGACGGTCACCAACCCGGTGGCCCGGTACCGCTTCCTGCTGGAGGTCCCGGTTGCGCCGGCAGAGCCCGACGGCGGCGACGGCGGCGGTGCCGGTCCGGGAACCTGCGCGGCGGGTGGCGACCTGCGCTACTGGAGCCTGAACGCGCAGGGTCTTTTCAGCCGGGACGTCTCCGACTACGCGGATTTCCGCCTGACCACGTTCCCGGCGGCGCCGGCATGGCTCCGGTCGGGCACGATGTACCAGATCTTCCCCGACCGCTTTGCCCGCTCCGCCGCCGCTAAGGAACGCCTCGCCGGGGGCGGACTCTCCCGGGAGGGGGTGCCGGACTGGGCGGTGCCCTGCAGCTGGGACGCCACCCCGGTGGAAGGCTCGGGCCCGCAGACCCCCTCCCAGTTCTACGGCGGGGACCTCGGCGGCATCACCGAACGGCTGGACCACATCCAGCAGCTCGGCGCGGACGTCATCTACCTGACGCCGTTCTTCCCTGCCCGGTCCAACCACCGCTATGACGCCTCAACGTTCGCGTCCGTGGATCCGCTCCTCGGCGGGGACCAAGCCCTCGTGGACCTGGTGGAGGCCGCACACGCCCGCGGCCTGAAAGTGATGGGCGACCTCACCGCCAACCACTCCGGCGACGCCCACGAATGGTTCCGGCGCGCCCTCGCCGACCCCGGCTCGGCGGAAGCGGGCTACTACTACTTCAATGACGACCGCACCGACTACGAGGCCTGGTACGGCGTCGCCTCCCTGCCCAAACTCAACTGGTCCTCGCCGGGGCTCAAGGAACGGTTCGTCCTGGCCGAGGACTCGCCCGTGGCCCGCTGGCTCAAGCCTCCCTTCAACCTCGACGGCTGGCGGATCGACGTCGGCAACATGACCGGAAGGCTCGGTGCCACCGACCTCAACCATGAGGTGGCCCGGCTGATCGCCGACAGGGTCCGGGAGATCAACCCGGAGGCGGCGCTGCTGGCCGAGGCGACCAACGACGCCGCCCCGGACTTCAGCGGTGAACACTGGCACGGCGCCATGACGTACTCCAACTTCACCCGGCCGCTGTGGTCCTGGCTCGCCGGCGACGCCCCGCACGTCAATTTCTTCGGCACCCCGTTGCCCGGCCCCAACCGCACCGGCGCCGAGGACTTTCTGGCCACCCATCTGGACCTGGCGGCCGCCTTCAGCTGGAACGTCCGGCAACAGAACATGAACGCGCTGAACAGCCACGACACCGCGCGGGCGGCGACCGTGATGATCGACGGCGGCCAGCGGCTCGGGGCGGTGCTGATGTTCACGCTGCCCGGCGTCCCGGTGGTGTTCGCCGGCGACGAATTCGGGCTCAAGGGGCACAACGG
>DASWAW010000133.1:0-1886 GCA_036390955.1 Arthrobacter sp. | reverse complement strand
CCTTTGGGTGAAGCGATCTGCTGGGAATCTGATGGGAAATCAAGCTGGGATCATGCTGAAAAACCGACGTCCTCGTCGCTACCCAGCCTAGTCGAGAGTGGGATAAGTTACAGAAACCTATCCAGTCCCCGGACGTCATTTGGCCGGATCACGGCGACGACGGCGGTGACTGGCTCTCCAGGAAGCGTCGGTTGGCGCCGCGCAGGGCGCGTTCGGCGTCGAGCCCCCGGGCACGCGCGGCGGCGGCGACCGCGAAGAGCAGGTCCCCGAGGTCCTCTTCCGAGGCCGGGACCACCAGGGGCTCCCCGGGCTCGAAGGCAGGAAGTCCGGCACGTTCGGCTCGGTCCTGGAGTTTCTGGGCCCGGGCCAGTGCCGGAAGGGCGGCGGGGACGCCCGCGAGGGCCCCCAGCCGGGAAGGATCAGCGCGGGAGGCTTCAGTGCCGGGCTGCGGGTGCCCGGTGTGCAGCACCTGCTCGGAGCGTTTGACCGCGTCCCACTTCTGGACGATTTCCTGTACCGTCGCCGGAAAGGTCTCCTGGAGTGAGCCGTCGGCCCGGAAAACATGCGGGTTGCGCCGGACCATTTTGGCGGTGAGGCCGCGGGCGACGTCGTCGAGGTCGAAGGCCCCGCGTTCCTGGGCCAGCCGGGCGTGGAGGACCACCTGGAGCAGGACGTCGCCCAGCTCGGCCTTCAGTTCGGCGTCCCCGCCGGCCGTCTCGATGGTTTCCGCCACCTCGTAGGCCTCCTCGAGGAGGTACTCCACGAGGGATTCGTGGGTGAGGGCGCCCATCCAGGGGCAGTGGGCGCGCAGATCGGCTATGACGCCAACCAGCGCGCCCAGCGCGTTGGAGTCCTGGTTAGCCAAGGTCGGCGTAGGCCTCGTTGATGTATTCGACGAGGGCTTCCTTCTCTTCAAGCGGCAGGAACGCGGCCTCGGCAGCGTTCAGCGTCAGCTCCAGCAGGTCGTCGAGGTCGTAGTCGAAGGTCTCCACCAGCAGCTCGAACTCGTCCGTCAGGGTGACGCCGCTCATCAGCCGGTTGTCCGTGTTGATGGTGACGTTGAAGCCGAGCTGGTAGAGCATGTCCAGCGGGTGGCTTTCGATTCCCTCGCCGAAGCCGGCGACGGCACCGGTCTGCAGGTTGGAGGAGGGGCAGATTTCCAGCGCGATGCCGCGGTCGCGGACCCAGCTGGCGAGCTCCCCGAGGGTCACCATGCCGATGTTGTCGTCGTTCTCGTCGCTGTCGCCGTCGGCGTCTTCGTCGCCGTCGAATTCAACGGTGATGTCCTCGGCGATCCGGACGCCGTGGCCCAGGCGCAGGGCCCGTCCGTCGACCAGGGCAGACTGGATGCTTTCGAGCCCGGCCGCTTCCCCGGCGTGGACCGTGGCGGGGAAGTTGTGCTGGGCCAAGTAGGTGAAGGCGTCCTTGAAGCGGGACGGCAGGAAGCCGTCCTCGGCCCCGGCAATGTCGAAGCCGACGGCGCCGTTGTTGCGTTGGCGGACGGCCAGCTCGGCGATTTCCTGGCCGCGGTCGGCGTGGCGCATCGCCGTGATCAGCTGGCCGACCTGGATGTCCCGGCCGGTCTCGGCAACGGCGTCAACGCCGGCTTCGAGGCCCGCCTGCACGGCTTCGACGGCTTCGTCCAGGCTCAGGCCCTGCTGGAGGTGCTGCTCCGGGGCCCAGCGCACTTCGCCGTACACCACGCCGTCGTCGGCGAGGTCCTCGACGAATTCCTTGGCGACGCGGAAGAGGCCTTCCTTCGTCTGCATCACGGCGATGGTGTGGTCGAAGGTCTCAAGGTAGCGGACCAGCGAGCCGGAGTCGGCGGATTCGCGGAACCACTCCCCCAGGGCGACGGGGTCGGTGGAGGGCAGGGTGTGTCCCGC
>DASWAW010000132.1:0-4888 GCA_036390955.1 Arthrobacter sp. | reverse complement strand
CCAGGGTGGAGGATTTGTATGCAGGATCTACGGCTTGTAGGCGTCCACGACGACGGGGAGCATCTCCTGTTGAGCGGCACCGGCGGCGAGATGTTCCAGCTGCCAATCGATGAAGCACTTCGGGTGGCAGCCAGCCGGACGCCGGCCAAGGCTGCTTCCGGCGCGGGCGCCGCAGCTATTGCCATGTCTCCGCGCGATATTCAGGCGCGGATCCGCAGCGGCTCGACGGCGGCGGAGGTGGCGGAGCTCTCTGGAATTCCGCTCGCGAAAGTCCAGCGCTATGAGGGTCCGGTGCTCGCCGAGCGCGAGTATGTCGCCCAGCAGGCCCGCAGGGTGGAGGTCGCTTCGCCGGCCCCCGGGCACGACGTCTACCGTTCGGTGTTCGGTGACCAGCCGGCGTCGCTCGGTGAGATGGTGGCGCACCGGCTAAGCGCGCACGGCATTGAAGCCTCCTCGGTGGAGTGGGACTCGTGGCGGCGCCCGGACGGCAGTTGGAACGTGGTGGCGCGCTTCGAGGCGACGCTAGGCGGCACTGCCGGTATCGGCGAGGAACCGCCGGCCATGTGGACGTTCAGCCCGTCCCGGAAATCCCTGCAGAACGCCAACCGCTGGGCCCAGCAGCTTAGCGAACTCGAGCCGCTGGACGGCCCTGTTCCGGCCCGCCGGCTCACCGCTGTCTCCGACCGGCCCTTTGATTTTGAGACCGACGCCGATGCTGCCGCGCGCACCGCGACCGCGCAGCTCCAGGTCGTCCAGCAGCTCCAGCTGCAGCAGGAAAAGGAGTCCGACGGGCTGCTCGATATGCTGCGCTCCCGCCGCGGCCAGCGCCTCGGCGTGGACGAGGACGCCGACGACGCCCTCGCGGTGCTCCTGACCAACGGCGTCCCTGCGGCCCACCCGCGGCCCTCTGAGGTCCTTCCCGAGGCACCGGCCGGGCAGGGAACTGATGGTCCCGAGTCCCCCGACGAGGTGCCCACGGAGTCACCCGCCGCGGAACCCCGGCCGGCTACGGATCCATGGGAACGCCGCCGCGACGGCAGGCCCTCGATCATGTCCCGGCTCACCCTGGCGCCCCGTCATCAGGACGAGCCGGACGACGCCCTGAAACTGCATGACGGGGTGAGCACCAACACCACAGAGATCACCATCGCCGCCTCGCAGCTGCGGCCGGCCAGCCAGCAGGCACCGACGTCCAGCCCGGGGCTGGAGGAGCTTCTGGGGGGCGGAACCTCGCGGCGCCAGCAGCGTGAGTCCCCCGCCGGTGCCCGGGATGACCGCGACGCGGAGCAGCCGGAGCGCCAGCCGGCGAAGCCGAAGCGCTCCAGCATTCCGAGCTGGGATGACATAGTCTTCGGAGCACGCGGGGACTGACCCCGCCACACGATTCGGGGCCCTCCGCGCGCAGTCAGGCGCGGGGGGCCCTTTTTCCGTCGGCCTGGAAACACACCAGCGGGACTTCGCGTTCTGCTTTGGTCAGTGAACCGTGCTGGCCCACCACTTCAAGGGCTGTCGGCCGGGCACGCCGGGTGTCGTAGAACGCCACGGCGTCCCGGGCCGCGATCATGACGTCACCAATCCGCGGACTGACCTCGGCCCGGACCGCACCGAAGAACCCGGCGGCGATGGCCTCCTCCCGGGTGAAGGCCCAGATCCGGTCGCCGAAGCGCGCCCGCCAGGCAGCGATCAGCCGCGCGCGGCCGGTGTCACCTTCTGATTCGTCAAGGTAGAGGTGGACCATCCGCGGCTCGCCCGCGGTGTGGCGGACGCCGGCAATCAGGGCCGGGTCGGCCGAGTAGTCGATCCGCTGGGATTCCGGCACGTCGAGCATGCCGTGATCAGCGGTGAGGACGATGGTGGTGCCCGCCGGCAGGGTGGCGCTGAGCCGTTTCACGGTGGCGTCGAGTTCCTCGAGCTGGTGCTCCCACTGCGGGGACTGGCAGCCGTGGCGGTGGCCGGCCTTGTCCAGTTCGTTGACGTAGAAATACATCAGGGAACGTCCCGCACCGGCCATCGCCTCGGCGGCGGCTGCGGTCCTGGCGTGCGAGGTGGTGGCGGTGACGTAGCGGCCGCCGCGGAGCGCGGCCCGGGTCATGGCGGAGTCGCTGAATTGCGGGAGGCTGACCGTGGTGACGTCGACGTGCTCGGCGGCCCGCTCGAAGACGGTGGGGAACGGCTGCCACTGCTGCGGATCGACGCCGGCGTCCCAGCCGCCGAGCATGTTGACCACCCGGTCCTGGTCGGGGTCCAGCACGTCATAGCCCACCATGCCGTGCTGCCCGGCCGGGAGGCCCGTGCCAAAGCTGGCCAGCGACGCGGCCGTCGTGGAGGGAAACGCCGAGTCCAGCGAGACCGGCACCCGACCCTGGCCGGACTGCATCACGGAGCGCAGGAACGGCGTGTGCGCCGACTTCTGCTTCAGCAGGTTCCGGCCCAGCCCGTCGGCCAGCACGATGCAGACGCGCTTGGCCGCGGGCAGGTTCAGCCGGTTTTCAAAGCCCGGAACGCCCAGGCTGGCCGCGGCACTGGTGAGCACCTCGGCAATGGAGCGGTCGCCGAAGGCCGGGGCCGCAGGCAGGCTCTGCGGGAGGGCCGGGGCGGCGGACAGGGCTTCAGGCACGCGGACCGGCGTCATCTCAGCGCTGGTGGCCGCGGCTGGCGCGGTTTCCGAAAACACCCATCCGCGGGCGCGGCGGAAGCCCCGGGCCGGTGTGCGGCACGGGGGCGGAGGAGCCGGTGTTGACGGCGCGGAGTGCGCGGGCGAAAAGCTTGGCGTCCTGGACGGCCTGCAGTCCGTCGGCTTCGGCGCTGATCCGGATGACGATGTCCTCCTGCGCGATGGTGCCGCTGTAGCCATGGTCTGCCTCGCACTGCGGGTCACCGCAGCTGGCCGGCCCCATGTCGAGGCGCTGGCCGCCGGACCACGCGATGGACAAGGTCAGTTCGCGGACCGGATCGGACGACTTGTAGTCCTGGGGCTGCGCGTACACGTAGCTGAGGACCACCGAGCGGATCTGGGTGACCGGAACGGACTCGGTGGAGACCTGCGCGACGGTCTGCTCCCCTGCGTCGTCGAGCTGCTGGTCATCCACGTGGGTGATAACGAGCATGTCCTCGGTGAGGACCAGAACGGTGATGTGGCGGCGGACCTCGGCGCGGTCGAAGTGCGTCTCAAGGTGCACCAGGTGGGCCACGCAGTCACGCCCGTCGAGGGCGTCGGCGACGACGTCGGCGACCAGCCGGGGGTAGAAACCGGCCTGCTGGAGGGACCCTTCCAGGCTTTGACCCTGCGCACTGTGGTCATGCAGGCCGTGGTGGTGCGCGCCCGGGTGTCCGGAGACGGTCGCCTGGGGCTTGGGTGTCGGAAACTGAAAGCTCATGGTTTCCATTTTCACAGATCGGCTGGGGACATGCTAATGACTGCGGCCGCGGGGCGTCAGCTGCGCATCGCGCGGCGGGCGCTGTCGGTGCGCTGGGCGGCGTTGGCGATCCGGACGTCGGCCGCGAGGATGGACGCCCCCTCCGGCCCGGCGAGCACGGGGTTGAAGTCGACGAGGGCGATTTCCGGGTGGTTGTCCTTGAGCCGGGTCAGCCGGGCGGCAAGGTCCTCCAGCGCCCGGGCATCCACGGCCGGCAGCCCCTGGTAGCCGAAGAGTTTCCGCGAGGCCCTGGGCGCCCGGATGAAGTCGTGCAGGTCGGAGCCGGAGAGCGGCGGCACCCGGTGGGCCCAGTCGTCCAGCAGGTTGACCGCGTCACCGGCCAGGCCGAAGGAAATCACCGGCCCGAGCAGCGGATCCTCGATGGCGCGGAAGGTGCAGGCCTGGCCCACCGGTGCCATCGACTGCACTTCCAGCGACGGCGAGCCGTAGCGTTCCAGCGACTTGCGCATTTCCAGCACATTGCGCCGCAGCGAGTCCGCATCCTGGATGTCCAGGCGCACCCCGCCGAGGTCCAGGCGGTGCCGCAGTGCGGGGTCGGTGGTCTTCAACGCGACGGGCCAGCCGAGCCGGTCCGCGGCGGCGACGGCCTCTTCAGCGGTTTCGAAGCCAACGGAAGGCACCACCCTGATGCCGTAGCGGGCCAGCAGGCCAGCTGCCGTTTCCGGATCCAGCCGGACCAGTTGCTCGCCGCCGACCTTGTCCAGCAGGCGTTCCAGTTCATCATGGGTGCCGTCCGGGTCGCAGCCCTCGGGTTCGGCAAAGAGGCCCTGGTCCCGGTTCAGCCACTGGGCGTAGCGGACCACGGCACCGAGCGCCGCCACTGCCGCGCCGGGATTGGAGTAGCAGGGAACGACCGGGGCCCCAGCTTCGGCGCCCACCATCCCTTCCACATAGATGGACGGGTCCAGGAGCCCGCTGAACGCGGCCACCACGGGCTTGCCGGCCGCGACCGAACATTCGGCGAGAACCCCGGCGATCTTTTCCACTGTGAGGCCGTGCGCCGGCAGCAGCGCGACCACGACGGCGTGGACGGTGTCCGCGGTGAGGACCTCCTGCAGGCGGTGCCGCAGCGCCGGCAGCGCCACGGACATCCCGGCGTCGAGGTCGACGTCGGTGACGATCCGTTCCACGCCGAGTCCCTGCACGGCCGCGCTGTCCGCGACGACCTTGCCAAGTGCCCGGGAGTTGCTGAACACGGCGATCGCCGGGCCCTTCGGCAGCGGCTGGCTCGAGACGATCTGGGCGACGTCCATAAGCTGTTCGATGGTCTCGACGCGGATGACGCCGGCCTGGCGCATCATTGCGTCGAGGGCCTCCGGCGGGGCCTGGGTGGTGCGCACGGCGTGGCCGGGAGGCAGCCCCATCGCGTCGGACTTCGCCACGATGACCGGCTTGGTCCGGGCCAGCCGCCGGGCCAGCCGGGAAAATTTGCGCGGGTTGCCGATCGATTC
>DASWAW010000131.1:0-1793 GCA_036390955.1 Arthrobacter sp. | reverse complement strand
GGTATGCCGTCGGCGGCCGGGGGCCGGGACCGGCCGACGAGCCCGGCGACGGCGAACACGGTCACGAGGTAGGGCAGCATGGCCATGAACTGGCTCGGCACCGGGGTGCCGATGATCGTCACGATGCTCTGCAGGTTGTCGGCGAAGCCGAACAGCAGCGCGGCGAAGAACGCCCCGATCGGATTCCAGCGCCCCAGGATCATGGCGGCAAGGGCGATGAAGCCTCGGCCACCGGAGATCTCCTTCGTGAAGCTGTCGATCGCCACGAGCGTGAAGAAAGATCCGCCGATCCCGGCGACGGCGCCGCCGAGCGTGACATTCCAGAACCGCGTCGCGTTGACCTTGATGCCCAGCGTGTCGGCAGCCTGCGGGTGCTCGCCGACGGCGCGGACGCGAAGGCCCCACTTCGTCTTGAACAGCCCGACCCACACCACAATCACGGCCACGTACATCAGGTAGCCCACCACGGACTGCTTGAAGAGGATGGGGCCGAGGACCGGGATGCTGGACAGGACCGGGATTTCGATGATGGGGAGCCGGCCCGGCGAGTTGAACATTTCCTTGTTGGCCTGCATCACGGTGCTGAACAGGAACCCGGTGAGGCCCGAGATGAGGACGTTGAGCACAACACCGACGATGATCTGGTTGACCACGTACTTGATGCTGAAGACCGCCAGGACCATGGACACGAGGGCGCCCGCGACGGCCGCCGCGAGCAGGCCCAGGTACGGGTTGTTGGTCATGCTGGCCACGATCGCGGCCGTGAACGCGCCGCCCAGGAGCTGGCCCTCGATGGCGATGTTCACGACGCCGGCGCGTTCGCACAGGACACCGGACAGGGAACCAAAAACGATCGGCACGGCGAGGGTCACGGATCCGGCGATGAGGCCGGCCAGCGAGATGCTGGGCGTCCGGGCGCCGCCAACCACCCAGATCAGGAAGGCCACCACGAAGAGGACCGTGAAGACGGCCGGCAGCCAGCGCGGGGGCCGGGCGTTCTTTTTCGCCTTCAGGACCAAGGAGTAGCCCGCGAGGCCCAGCAGGATCAGGGAGAGCACAATGCCGGACAGGAAGGCGGGCACCTCGATCGCGGGGAGCTGGAAGAAGTCACCGCCGGAGGAAACACCGAACTTGGCCGTCGACTGTGGACCCAGCAGACCAAAGAAGATGAACGCGACGACGGCCAGCACCGTCAGGGTGACCGGCAGCTTCCAGGTCACGGGCTTGGCGGACACCGTGTGAGTGCGGTGCTTGTCCGCGTGCGGGGTTCCCGGCTGGGGCTTGGCGGGTTTTCCCGGGACGGGCGAGGTTGCTGTTGTGCTCATGCTGCACCTCCGGTGGCTACTGCCTTCTGGGACTTGCCGGCGGATGCGGCCTTCTTCTTGCGCGGGTTGAGTCCGAAGATCGCCCGGACCAGCGGCGGGGCCGCGATGAACAGCACGATGAGGGACTGGACCACCAGCACGATGTCGATCGGGGTTCCGGTCTGGATCTGCATCTGGACCGCTCCGGCGCGGAAGGCGCCGAAGAGGACCCCGGCGGCGAACGTGCCCCACGGCGTCGAACGTCCCAGCAGTGCGACGGTGATGGCGTCAAAACCGTAGGTTGCCGCGACACCGTCGGTGAGGACCTTTTCGGTTCCCGCCACCTGCGCGACGCCGGCCAGCCCGGCCAGGCCGCCGGCGATGGCCATCACCAGGATGGTGGCGCGGGGAACGTTGATGCCGGCGGTCAGGGCCGCTTTGGGGTTGGCCCCGACGGCGCGGAATTCAAAGCCGATGGTGGAGCGGTTC
>DASWAW010000130.1:0-14768 GCA_036390955.1 Arthrobacter sp. | reverse complement strand
CAGCACCGAATCCCTGCCCCGGACTGGCGCCCATACGGCCCGTGTCCGGCACTGCGTGGAGCCAGGCCCACACCCACCAGGTATTAATCCCGGGAGCCCCTGGCGGACAGCTTCCCTCGGATCGGGAATGGTTACCCGACTCGTTCCTCTGCCTGGCCTTGAACCAGGGTCTCCCAGCAAGCGGCCGGGGCTCTAACCAACTGAGCTACAGAGGGACCGCCGGGTGTGCACCCGGCAGCTTTGGGTCCCGCACCGTCTTGGGGTCCGGTGGGGGGACCGGCTCGTGCGGGCACCCCGTCACGGGTGGCCGGCCTTACCGGTTTCGCCCTTCACCTTCGTTCCGTCGCCCAGGGCTGCTCCCGCGGTTCCGGCGGCCATGACGGGCCGTCGTACTGCTTGCAGCGTGTCGCTTAGGTGTCCGGTGAAGGACTGTCGTCGCCAGGAGGGAGGCTGTCCACGGGTTGTTGGCAGTGCGGAGATCAAGCCGCACCCAACCCGCTTCGTCTGTTAAGACAACGGCATCACAGGTCAGTGAACGTCACCGCCTGGTGTTGCAAACCTCATGTGTGCGGCGCCGGAAATCTCTCTCCCCGCCCCGGAACTTTATTCGGCTGCCACTGCGGCGCGGCCCGCGAAGTCGTCCAGGGCATTGATGATGGCCTCGGCCGCCCAGAGTCGGGTGCCGTTGAGCTTGCCGGCGGGGACGAGGATCCCTGCTGCCTCCAGCCGTTCCACGGCGCGGTACGCCGTTGCGGCCGACAACCCGGAGCGAGCGGCGACCATCTCAGCGGTGAGGACCGGCCGGTCCGGCAGCATCTCCAGCACCCGGCGCACGGAGGGTGGCATGTCGCCGATGGCTCCCCGGAAGAAGTCCTCGGCGTCCCGCACGTCCCGGCCCAGGCGCCTGGCACTGTGCACTGCATGGAAGGTGGAGATAGCGAAGAGCTCCACGATCGGCTGGATGTTTCCGTCCCGGTACTCCGTCAGGGCACTGATGTAGGCCCGTGTGCCGGTGGCCAGCAGCCCTGCGGAGATGGGGATGCCCACATGCCGGGTGATGCCCTTGTCCTTGAGCATGGCGGCCACCAGGGCGCGTCCGGTGCGGCCGTTGCCGTCGGCAAACGGGTGAATGGCTTCGAACTGGGCATGGGCGAGGGCGGCCTGTGTCAGGACCGGGATGTCATCGCGGGCCATGAAGTCGACCACATCGTCCACGTCGGTGATGACCCTGTCGCCGTGCGGCGGGACATACCGGGCCGTCTGCGGTGACCTCCCGCCGATCCAGTTCTGGGTCCGGCGGTACACGCCGGCGTTGTCGTGGTTTGTCCGCTCCAGCAGGCCGAAGTTGATGACGGCGATGCTTTTCAGCGACAGGTCCCCGGACAGTTCGAGTGCCCTCTGTAGAGCCAGAAGACTGTCGACGACCTCGCCGGCCGGGGTGTCAGGAATATCCCAGCGCCCCACCAGCCGGGCAGTAGAAATCTCCTGGGCGCCGGCGGAGACGTTCTCGATCCGCGAGCTGGCCGCCGCCTCCCCCTGCAGCAGCAGTGACGCGAGCTGTGGCTTCTCCCCCAGTTCGGCGTCGAGCCGGACCAAGTCCATCGTCGCCTGCTCCACCAACGCCTGGGTCCGGGAATCCAGCTGCGGGTCCAGCCCGGCGATCTGCGGGACCATGGCCGCAGCGTATTGGTCAGCTCCTGAGAGGTATTCCTCGTAGGAGACTCCGGGCCAGGCCGGTGGTTCACCGGAAGGTGTGGCGTAGGCGAAGTCGCCGGAGATGCGTCGCGGCTGGTCATTCATGGGGTCCCCTGAGAACGGTGAGGCCCAACTTTCTCACAACGGGTCCCGAATGAGAATGATGGGCCAGGATTCTGACATTTATCCCCACGAGTCGGGGGTGGTGGAATGACTCGGGGCGTTGCTGAAGACGCGCCCGCGCTGGGGCTGCCGCGCCCCCACGTGCCGGGCGCGCCCGCGGCGCTGACGGACCGAGCCCAGGACGGTGAGCACGACGACGACGACGATGACTGCCGCGAAGATTGTGACGAGTACCGGTGTGAAGTCCATCTTGCTGCCTCTTCTCGTTTCGACCAGTGTCCCGTTCCGGGCCGGTCCGGGCCGGGCCGGGCCGGGAAGGCGTGCGTGTCCCTGTCTACTATGCCGCTGGGGCCACGACGGCCGGCCGGCGGGTGGCCGGTCAGTCCGCTTTCCGCTGCGGTGCTTCAGGGATGTGGCGCTCCACAGGTTCCGTCCGGGCGAAACGCCAGCTCCTGGCCGGCCGCTGGTCGAAGCGGAAGTCGGGTCCGTACGGATCGTCCAGGTAAGGACGGGAATCGGTCCTGATCACGGAGCCATCGGCGGCGTACTCGGTGACGGCCGGCTTCCCGGAGGGTGGGTTCAGGATCCGGTCCTTGTAGCGGAAGACTTCCTTCTGCACGGTGCCGTCCGGCCAGTAGTGCCGCTGGGACGGTTCGCCGTCTTCGGAGTCCCAGAACGATCCGTTGTGGCGACGGAACTCCGCAGACAGGTTCCCGGCCGGGTCGAAGTGGCGTTCCGAGGGCGTGCCGTCCGGCAGATCGGCCAGTGTACCGAAGGGGGAGTGCAGGATGCGCCGGGACCCGTCTACGAGGACCCTGACCATCGCGGGGACGCCCGCGGCCGGGTCCTGCCGGTGGCCGTTGGCGCAGTGGGTCGTCAGGACATCGCCTGCGCCGTCGGACTGGACAGAGGCCGGCTGGCCGTCCGGGGAGTCCTGTTGCGTGAGGTAGCCCATGTGGGGCCGGCGGAACCCGCGGCTGATCGAGGACCGGCCGGAGGGCCATGTCAACCGCTCGGAGGGTTTGTCGCCGGAGCCGTCGTGCAGGACCCCGTCGGCGTAGAACGATTCGGTCATGGCGCCCCCGGCCACCTTGGAGTACCGGATGACCGCGGCGGTGCCGTCCGGGGCGTCATGGGGGCGTCCGTTCTCGAGCCGCACCTGCAGGATCAGGTTGCCGTCCTCATCGAACCGGTCCGTGTAGCCGGCGGCCGCGAAGCCGAGCCGCGGCATCCCATTGGAAGGCTGCGGCACGGGGGCAAGAGTTGTGGCCGCTTCGCCGTGCAGCGTCCCGGCGAACTGGCCGGCGGCCGGCACCCCTTTCAGGACCCGTGCCTGGCTGGCGCTCATGCGAGATCCTCGGCGGTGGGGCCCGGACGGAACTTCGCGGCGACGTCGGAGCCGAAGCCCCGGGCGGTGGCCATGAACTCACGGGTGAGCCCGGCAGTGTCCTTGCCGGCTGCGGCGTCTTCGGTGATCCGGTCGCGCAGCGGGGTGAGCCGTTCGCGGAATTCCAGGACAACCCAGTCAGTGATCTCCTCGGGCCCCATGTCGGTACCGGGTTTGAGCTGCAGGCGCTCCAGCCGGTCGTCGGCGTCCGGAGCGACGGCCGGCTCACGGACGATGCCGCCGAGTTTCCTTGCGATCGTGGTGCCGGCCTTCCGGTAGGCATCCTCGAGCAAGGTGAGGTCCCGAGCGAGGTCACCGCCCTGGTGGGCGCTTCGGCGGAGTATCCCGATGGCCGGGGAGACGCAGTGGCTAAACTCGCCGTCTGCCCACTGCCGGACCTGAGCTGGTCCCATCATGTGACCCGGCACTGCGTTGAGCTCGTCCTGGGTTTGCCCGAAATTCATGCCCGGGGCCGCGAGGGCGACGGCCGGTTCGCCGTGAACGGTGGCGACGTACTGCCCGATCCGGTCGCGTGGCTGTTCTGACATGGTGGTGCCTTTCGTGGGGATGATCCTGAAGTGTGGAATCGCGGCAGCAGTGTCAGCGTTCCCGCCATTTGCGGTAGTCGGCCTCGGAGGCGAAGCCGTCCGGCTGGCTGGTGTTGCCGGTTTCAGCGGCGATGTCGGTCTCCATGTCCAGGATGTGCGAGCTGATCTCGGCCGCGGCGTCCTCCGGGGTGGCCCACTCGTCCGGGTGCAGGGTCCGCGGGGCCGCAGTGACGATGTAGCTGTCATCGGAGATGACCTGGGGGCGGCCGTCGCGGAAGGCGACAACGTAGTTGACGGACTCGCCCATCGCGACGGAATCCGTGTAGATGCTCAGACTTCCGTCCTCCTCGACAGTCGTTTCGAAGTCCTGGTTGATCGTGTAGCCGGTCTCCGGGTCCGAATCCTTGATCCGGCCCTTGAGCGACTCATCAATCCGGGTACCAAGGTCCTCGGTCATCAGTGCCGCGAAGGACGCCGCGGTGACCGGGGAATCCAACGCCAGGGACGCCTCGCTGTGGGAGGTCTTGGCGAACTGCCCGCCAGTGGGCTTGCCGGCTGCTTCGTGGGCTGGTTTCTGTGTCATAACCTTCTGTGTGCGGCCGCCCCGAACCGGCGCAGGGCCCCGGCCGCCGGGGCCGGGACGCTGCGTGGAGGTAGGGCTACTTGGCGGCGGCGCGGGCCGCGGCCATTTCCTGGATGGAGTCGAAGATACCCTCCACGTCCGGGACACCCATCCGGTGCCGCCAGTGCTCGCCGTAAGACACCGTATGGCAGATGTCGTCCTTCAAGTCGCACGCGCACTGGCGCTCGTGCTGCTCCCGGGCCAGGTGGTCCTCGACCTCGGCCGCGGTGAAGCCGTCCAGGACCGGGGCGGGGCCGGTGACCTTCTTGCCTATCGCATCGGCTGCGGCCTCGGCACCCGTCCTCCAGCGAATGGCCGTGAGGCGCGAGTCGTCCCCGGCCGCTGCCGTGACGTCATCGAAGACAGGCTTCAGGTTCTTCCAGATGGCTTCACTGGCCACGTTGGTGGCTTCGGCACGCTGCTGCAGCCCAGCCGGCATGGAGGAGAACCGGTCCGCTATGTCATCGGCCAGCCGGCCGACCCGCTCATCGAAGCTGGTGTTGTGGACGGTGGTGTCCTTGCCGTCGGCGGCGTCCATATGGATCCAGCCGAGCACCGGATACAGGTTGTGGGTGGTGCGGCTGGTGACCCATTTCCGGAGTTCCTCGGGGCTCATGTCGGCGGCGGGTTTGGACTCGATACTGACCTTAGCCAGTGTCAGGTCCGGTTCGGCGTGGGCCGTGGCAGCGTACTGTCCGCCGATCGGGATGCCTTCGGGCTGGCGTGTCTGGGTCATGGCTTCTCCATCAGGGTCTCGGCCGTGAGTGCGGCCATCTTGGTCAGGTCGTAGCGCCGGACCCAGGCCTGGTCATCGTCGGTGGTGCAGTGGCGCAGCGGGGATTTCTCCGCAGCCCATTTGTCCGGGCACAGGTTCAGGCCTTCAAGCTCCAGGGGATCGTCCTCGTTGTCCGGATCCCCGGACCAGAGAGTGGTCCCGTCCGCGGCGTAGACAGCCACCCGCAGGGAGCCGTCATCCTCCCCGGTGGTCGCCGCGTCGATGGAGAAGGCCGTCGGGAACCGGGCGCGCAGGCCGGCGGCCGCGGCGTTGGTGTCCAGTGCGTCGATCCGGGCGTCAAGTTCCCGACGGTCGGCGGCGAGGGCTTCGCGCTCTGTGACCGGTGCGGCGGCGTTGCGCATCTGCGATTCGATATAGACAGCCGTGCCGCGGGGTTCGTTGAAGTAATGCTCGCTGTAGGTCTGGACGACGCTTTCCCAGCCCTCGGAGCCAGGCTCGGTTCCGGAGATCTCGTCGTGGAAGTCCCTGATGTCCTTGGGGCTCAGCCCGAGGACATCGTGAAGATACTGGGCTTTGGCGCGCAGGGCGAGCTCGCGCCGGCCCTCCGGTGTCGCGGCAGCCTTCTCCATGGCCGCGTCAAAGACTTTCGGCATCCGCAGGTAGTAGTTCTCGCCGGGGTCATAAGTGCCGTGGACGGAGCGCAGTCCCTCGATGTCACGGACAGTCAGCGGGCGGTCGCGTTCGGCGAACAACTCCTGCTGCCGCTGCTGCTCCGGGCTGAGTGCGACGGCGGCTTCCCCGTGCGTGGTCTTGGCGAACTGGCCGCCGGATGGCTTACCGGCTTTTTCGTGGGCTGGTTTCTTAGGCATGACCTTGTGTGTGCGGCCACCGCGGTGAACAGGCAGCGGTGTGCCGCACACATGCGCGACATGAGGCTGAACCGTACGCACAAGATCGTCATCGCCGCCGTTGCCGTCATTACGGTCATCCTGATCATCATCGGGATTTCCAGCTGCGCCCCGTCGAAGGAGGCCAGTGCCGGTGAATACTCCCAGGCCAGCGCCGTCAGCTGCGTTCCGCCGCTGGCGTGCGGGCCGAGCTACGCCGGGTACGTCCCGCCGTACTATCTGGCCCACCCAAGCTTCGCCTACCTGAGCCCCTACAGCGCCTTCTACGCCCCGACATTGAGGGGCGGGTCCTACACAGCCGTCCGGACCCCGGCAGGCCGTGCGCCGGTCTCGACGCGCGCCCCGATGCCCTATCCGTCCGGCTACAAGCCTGTCCCGGGGGATTTCCAGCCGCCGACGGCTCCGAAGGCCTCCGCCCCGGCTGTCAAGGCACCTTCGAAGACCCCGGCGAAGGCACCTGCGCCCAAGGCGCCGGCACCGAAAACGCCGCCCCGCAAATAGGCATCAGCTGCACGGACACACAAAAGCCCGCCCGGGGCGACCCCGGGCGGGCTTTGAGCCCTGCTCAGCGTTCGTTGTACCGCTCGGTGATGGCTTCCTGCAGCCGGCTGCGGACCTCGGGATCGGAGAGCTCCTGGTAGGGCTCCATCCATGACTTCAGGTCTTCAGGGTCAATGGCACCATCGGTGGTGCTGAAGGACTCATGGAACGTGAAGGACAGATTCCCGTCGTTATCCAGTGAGGCGGAGTCGGCCGGAAGCCCCGGGACGGAGACCACGTACGGTCCGGTCAGCCCCAGGTGGCGTTCGACGGCGTACTGGGTGGCTTCGCGGGCGCCGCGGCGGGACCATTCATCGTCATGGAGTTCGGCAACGTTCGCGGAGACCGGCAGCGTCACTGTCAGCTCCGCGCGGGTTCCCGGGCTGGCCGGTACCGAGGATCCGGAGGCCGGCTCCACGAAGACGACGGCGGACGCCTGGGGCGGCAGGCCGATGTTCTTCACGGTGATCGTGTCGATGCCCTCGAAGCCGTGGACAGCCGGGGTGATGGTCCGTGAGTCCCCGACCGGCAAGGATGTCAGGTGCAGTACCTGGGCGAGGGACTGCCGCGGGGCCAGGGCCTGGACGTCGTCGCTCTTGAGCGTGGCGGCGAACTGGCCGCCGGCGCGGATGCCTTCGGGCTGGCGGTTGATGGCTGTGGTGGTCATGATGTCCTCAGGTTCGGTGGGTGGGAATGCTGCGGGAGAAGTCAGGGCCGGTGACGGACGTTCAGTCCGCCTTAGGGGTGCCAGGAGGCGGCCGCGTGCAGGCTGACCGGGCCTTCGGTGAACCTGGCCAGCTGCCGGGAGCTGTGTCCGCTGATGAGCTCCTGGGCGGTGTCCCGTGCGTCCACTCCCCCGTCCTCGGGGTCGGGCAGATCGTTGCCGTCCGCGTCCTGGACCCCAGAGACCCAGATGGCCAGGTCGCCGTCGTCGTAGTCCTTGGCCAGGGTCATGGTGGCCGCGTCAGGGAACGCCCCGCGGAGTTCGTCGGCGATGTTGCGCAGGTTGGCCCGGGCGGCGTTGGCGAGGAGGGTGTGCGCCTGCTCTTCCAGGGCCGCGGCGTAGTCGTCGTAGGTTTTGCGCTGCTGCCGGTTCACCAGCTGCGTGCGCCGTTCAGTCCAGTGGGCCCGGACGGCTTCGTCATGTTCGGGATTGGACCCGGACGGCGAGAGTGCCGCGCTCGAGGCTGCGTCGAGAGTACGGACATTGTCGATGGCGGCGAACCAGTTTGCTGCCGGCGCCGCCAGGGTCGGGACGGCGTCGGAGTGGGCGGTGGCGGTGAAGGTTCCGTCGCCGATGCGGGGGTGCTGGGCGGCGTTGAAAGGCTGGTTGCTCATGCCTTCCTGTGTGCGGCTGGCCCGGTTATGCGGCGAGGGCATCTGCGAGGTCCTCTTTGCGCCGCTGTTCGATGTCTCGGCGGACCGCGTCAGGGTCGGCATGGAAAGCGCTCGTGTCCCCGTGGGTGCTGAGATAGCGCTGGTATTCGTCGGCGGTGTAGCCGTTCTCGGCCTCGAAGGAGGCCTCGGCGGCTTTGCGGACACCGACGTGGGAGAAGTCGCCGTTTGTGTCCAGGTGGGCCTGGATGTCCCGGAGCCGTTCCGGGGTCATGTCGATGAACGGTGCGCCGTCGGAGTAATGCCGGTTGGTGATTTGCTCAAGGATGTCAGGGCTGAAGGTGGCGCCCAGGCCCACTGACGGTTCAGTGTGGCGGGTGGCGGACCACCGTCCGGCGGTAGGGACTCCGGGCAGGACGCGGGGCTGTGTATTCGGGCTCATACCTGCCTGTGTGCGGCGACCGCAGCAGCGGTTCAGGCCGGCAGTGCGTAATCGAGGAAGGCCGGGTGCTTCGGGTCGCTGTAGTCGTAGGCGGCCGGGTCGGTGACGATCTCGGTGGCCTTCGCGGCACGGTAGGCGCCGAGCTGCTTGGTCGCTTCGGCGTCGATGGCGTCCTCGACGATCTGCTCGGCCAGGAACTTGCCCAGCAGGTGGCTCTGGTGCTGCGGGACCGCACCGATCGTGTCCAGGGCGGCGATGACATTCGTGTCAATGGAGGCGGCGTGCTCCAGCAGTTCGCGGTCGCCTTCCCCGCGGAGTTCTTCGAAGGCTTCGGGGCAGTCCGCGATGGCCTGTCGGCCGGCGGCGGCACGGGCGGCGGGGGTGGAAGCGGTGAGCGTGGGGGCTGCTGAGGTGGTCATGATGCTCATGTGTACGGCGAACGGGGAAAGCCTCAACAGGACCCGGCCGGTGCAAGCCGGGCCCTGTATGAAGCTTACTGCGGGCAGCTCAGCGCGCCCATACCCTCGATTAGGGCCAGTGACGCCAGGGTCATCCCGCAGCGGATCCACCCGCGCCGGATCATGCCGATGATTTCCCCGTGCGTGTACCAGAGGACGTGGGCGCCGGTTTCATCTTCGACGTGCTCGGGCCGCAGGCCATTGGAGGCATGTGTGGTTTTCCAGACGGAGACTTGGGTGGACAGGATCCCGGTGTCGGGCCAGATGATCCCCAGCGGGGTTGCCGAGGTGGCCTGGAGCCCGGTTTCCTCGACCAGCTCCCGGGCAGCTTCGGCCAGGGAGAGGTTGTCCGAGCCGCCGCGGGGGAACTCCAGGGTGTAGTCCTTCATCGGGTAGCGGTACTGCCTGACCAGCCCCAGGTAGGCGATGCCGCGGAAGTTCACGAACGGGACGGCGATGACCCCCAGCCCGGTCCCGGAGGTGACCACCGAGTACGCGCCCGGCGCGCCGTTGGGGAAGACGACGTCGTCGGTGTCGACCCGCAGAAAAGGATTCTCCAGGACGGTGCGGCCGGCAATGCGCTGGATCGGGTGGCCGGCGGTGGTTGTGTCGGGCTCGGTGATGGTGGTCATGGTGTTCTCTCTCCCCTGTTGGTGGTGCTGTGAAAATTTGGTCCGCAGCGGACCGGGCCGGTCAGGCTACATGGGCTCGATCGGGGTGTGGCGCCAGGCGTCCAGCCGTTTCTGGGCGAGGATTTTGATGTTGACCGTGCCGTAGCCGGCGCCTTCCTGGCCTGCGAGGAACCGGACGTTCTCCGCGCAGGTCGGGTCGCCGCGGTGGAAGATCAGCGCGTCGATGCGGGATTCCAGGGCGGTAACCGGGTGGGACGTGAAGTTGGGGTTCTCCTCCTCGGAAACGATCGGGCGTTCGGCCTTGTAGGCGGCTGCCATCTCGTTCGCGGTCGCCAGCTTGGCCAGCTGTCCGCGCTGCCAGCTTTCGGGCTGGAACCGGTGGTTGGTCATCATCTGTTCCATCCAGTGCCCGGCGTGCGGGAAGGTTTCCTTGAGGGCCTTCTCGTAGATCTCGGCACTGTCGTTGATGTGCACGGCGGCGGCGTGGAAGGTGTCTTCGGCAGTCGGGACGTAGTGCGATTCGACCGCGAGCCGCTTTTCCCGGATGGCGGCGAGTTCCCGGGCGAGGGCATCGCCGAGGTGCTGCGGTGTGGACCATTCTTTGCCCAGGGCCCGGTCCATGGAGTCGTCCCGTTCGGCTTCGGCGCGGATGCCGGCCTTTGCCTCTTCGGAGAAGACGACGTTGAAGTCATCGCCTTCGAGGGCCTGCTCGATGGCCTGGCGGCCGTAGCTGCGGCGTTCGCCGTTGGAGGGCCGGTCCTCATAAATGGCCGCGTACAGTGACGCCTGCGAAGTGACCCTGGCGAGGCCGAGGGAAGGCACGGCATCGGAGTGGGCGGTGGCCGCGAACTGGCCTCCGTCGGGCTGGCCTGACGGCTTGTGGACGGGCTTCGATGCGGTGCTGCTCACAGGGTGCTCCTTGGGGTATCCGGATTGTCTACCCTCCTGTGTGCGGCTGCCCGGATTATGCGGCGGCGAGCATCTGTCCGGCGGACTCTTCCAGGGAGCGGCTGACGCTCAGGCGCTGCCGGTCGCATTCACCGGCGAGGGCCGGATGGGTGTCGGCGATGATCTCCAGGCATCGGATCTTCAGCTCCCGGTTGTAGATGTCGCGCAGGTTCCCGGTCGTGCACCGGGTGCGGAGCAGGTTCGCGTCATAGACCGTGCGGGTGTGCCGGAGGTAGTTCACGGTGATCCGGTGCAGGTTCTCTTCGGCCATGTAGGTCCGGGCTGAGACGGTTCGCCCTTCACGGCGTGCCTGGGTCCGGTAGGCATCGTAGGCGAGGTTGAACAGCTCCGCGAGGCCTTCCCCGCCCAGAATTGTCACTTTGAGGGCACGTACCGAGCGGTGAATCTTCGCAGCCTCGGCCAGGGAGTCAAGCCGGACCTGGCGGCGGACCTCAGGCTTGCTGGAGCGGAAGGCCGCGACCTTGCCGCGACTCTTGCGGACCCGCTCGACGGGATAGTCTTCGTCCTCGAGGTAGCCCTGGTAGCGGGACGGGATCTGCATGACGTGCCTTTCACTGCCGTGTGGTGTGTTCCTCTATGCGTCCTGGTCCGTGACGGGCCAGGTTCAATGGAACTGTGTGCGGCTCTTAGGCGGCAGCGGCAAGTTCCGGGACCCGGCCCTCGAGCTCGCAGAGGGCGCAGAGCGTGTAGGCGCCGTTACGGTCGACGGCTCCCCCGCTGCAGCAGATGCACACAAGGGTCTTCAGGTTGGTCGCGCTTTTGGAGGCCATGACTCTGATGTGTGCGGACGGGGCCCGATCGGTGCACGCCATCAGTTCACGGCCGTCATGCCGGCGGTCGCGACCTGTGTCATGGCGGCCACGGCGGTGGTCACGGCTGCGGACGGATCCGGGAGGATCTGGAGTGCCAGGATCTGGACCCGCAGGACGTCGGCGGCGGGGTCGGGACTGGCTCTGAGGAGGTCCGTGACGAAACCTTCGAGGATCCCGTCGAGGCGGGCGTACCGGAAGCAGACGCGGAACCGCAGGAGGACGAAGGCATCCAGCGCGAGCCGGTTGGCATGCATCAGGAGTGCTCCCGCCATGATGGCGAGTGCGCGGCGGCGGGCCTCGGTATCCGGCCGGTCAGAGGCCAGGATGGCCTCGCCCATGGCCGCCACCATGACGGCTTCGCCGGAGCCGGCGAGGAGGGACTTTTCCAGGTCCCCGCGCAGTGTCCGCGTGCCCATGAGTTTCCCCTCTCCGCTGCCCGGCGTGCCCGTGCGTTGTGCTCTCTATGCGGACCAGGTCCCGACGGGCCTCAGGCGTCAACCAGCTCGCGTTCCTGGACGGGTGCACCGGCGGTTTCCTTGACGGTGGCCGGCTCGTAGAAGGTGCTGGTGAATGCCGGCACGGCCGGCTCTGCGACCGGTGCCGCGGCTGCTTCAGGCACTGCGGTGGCGGAGCGTTTGCCGGCCGCAGCCCGGGCGGGCTTCTTCTTCGGTGCCGGTGCGGGGGCTGCCTTCTGAACGAGGATGACCGTCAGGTGGGTGATGGCCAGCAGGACCACCGGGGGCATAGCGGCCACGATGGCGGAGACGACCGGCGGGACACCGTTGTGCAGCTGGTCCACGGCGAGGATGGCGTGGACCGAGTTGGCTGCGGTGCTCACCAGCGCACCCAGGAAGAGCAGGAACCACGGGTAGGCCAGCGTTCGGCGGTCATGGCCGGCGAGGGCAACGATCGCGACGGTGGCGGCGACGATGAGTCCGTCGACGATGATCGGCCAGATCCACGCCAGGGAGGTGCTGATCCCGGAGCGGGCGGCCAGGTCGGTCAGGGACGCGAACGAGAGTACGAATGCTCCGGCGGCGATGAGGACGGTGGTGGCGACACCGGTGACGACGATGGGGCGGGACAGGGCGGCTCCGGCTTTGCGGCCGGTGGTGATGGTGGACATGAGGTGGCCTCTCAGGCGTTGATCGGAATGAGGTTCAGGCGGGTCAGGGTGCGGTGCTGGAGACGGTGGCTGGTCACTGCATCGACCAGTTGGCGTACTTCCTCGAACAGTGCCAGGCGCGCTGTGATCCTCGGGTCGGCGGCGATAGTGGACCCTCCCGGGGTGTCCAGAAGCATCAGCAGGGCGTTTTCGAGGCGCCGGGCGCGTCGCGGGTGCAGGACCCAGATGCGCCGGTCCGCAAGGTTCAGCGCGGTGCGTGCCAGACCCATCCGGTGGCGGCGGATCAGGAACGCCCCGCCGACGGCTGCCGCCCAGGCCAGGCCGATGGTGATCTCGACGGTGCTCACTCGGGAGCCCCGTCCTGTTCGCGGGCGATCAGGGAGGCCTCGGAGATGACCATCCGGACCATGGCGAGGAGCTTGTCGGCGGGAAGTTCCGGGTGCTTGGTGGCAAGGCGTTCGGCGATACCGCGGACGTCGCAGGAGAGCCGCTGGATGCGGAGTCCGTCGTCGGCCTGGTCGGAGAGGATCAGCGCCTCGGAGGCCGCGTCGTTGCCGATGATGCCGCCGGCACCGTCCGGGGCGAGGGCTGCAGCGTCGATGCGCCGGCCCTGCTGGCGGTGGCCGCGCGGGGTCTGTCCGGCAGCGGCAGTGATGGCTTCCTGGGTGGCTTTGGCCATGGCACGGTCCACGCAGCCGACATGGGTTTCGGCGTTGAACGCCTTCTCGTACAGGTGGGTGCGGGCCGGGACCTGGTGCAGGTAGTCGTAGAGCTCGTGGGAGTGCTCGAAGCCGAACTTCTCGTGAAGCACGTCGTAGGCGTCCAGAACGGCCGACTTGCCGGCATCACTAAGCCTGCGGATAACGCCGTTGACGCTGTCGCCGGATTCCATGATCCGGTAGGCGTGTGATTCGTTCCGGGCCCGCTGGGCGGCGTTCCCAAGGTTTGTCAGGACGGCAGCAAGGGCAGCCTCGTTGAGAGGCTCGGGAGTGGGGGTTTCAAACATGGGCCTCATGTGTGCGGAGCCGCCGGCAACTCTTCCCGGGCGCGGAGAAGGGTCCTATGCTGCGATCCCCAGCGGCCGTCCGGAGCGGCGGCCCTCCAGCCGGGCCATCAGATCCCCGGCCTGGTTGCCGGCGACACGCTTGGTGTCGTCATCGAACTGCAGTCGGTGCGCCGCACGGTACGCGGACTCCAGGCGTTCGTCGGTCGTGCCGGCGCGCAGGTGCGGTTCGGGGTCCAGGAGCATGGCCAGCCGTTCCGGGGTGGGCCGGCGGGCGGACTTCACCCCGGTCGCGGCCACGGTGTCCCATGCCGGGCCCTGGGAGGTGAGTTCGACGGCGCCGCCGGCGCTGATGCCGAAGCTGACGTGGGACAGGTCCGCCATCCCGGCGGCGGCCGGGCTGATGAGCGTGTGTACGGGAACGAGGCCGTGGCGAGGGGAATGGAACGGGCCCACGAGCAGAAGCTTCTCGCTCGGGGTGTACGGGTATTCGCGCAGCGGGATCGGCTGCGGCCCGGCGACCGAGCCCAGGCATTTGGCCATCGACGCCGAATCCAGGTACGGGGCGCCTTTGACCTCGAGCCAGAGCTGGAGGTCCGGGAGGTAAAAGTCCGGCAGGTAGTACAGGTCCGGGCCGATTTCGTAATGGCACGGTTCGTAGTCCCAGTTCACCTGCATGAGGTCCAGGAAAACTGCCCAGCGGGCCTCCAGCCGGGACCGGAAAACCTTCCCGGAATAGAGCACTTCCAGTGCCTTGGGTTTGGGTGCCCGGGAGGGCTTGCGGCGGGGCGTTCCGGAGCGTGCCGCGGGCCGTGATCCGGAGGGCTTTGCAGCACGCCGACGGGAGGGTGTTTTCGTCTTCGCCGGGGTCCCGCTATTAGCCTTGGCAACCGTCGCGGAAACAGTCTTCTGAGCAGCCTTCGCCGGTGTCCTGGCGGCAGTGCCGGAGGCCCGTGACGTGGACGCTTTCCGTGAGGCCGGCTTGGCTGTTTTCCCGGCGGCGGACTTGGCCGCTGACTTCGCGGCCGTCTTCGCTTTCGGCGCCGGCGGCTGAGTGGTCCTGGCCGGAGCGGCGGTCTTTCGGGTGGTGTGTGCGGTGGTCGTCTTAGCGGCCGGGGCTGTTCGTGCTGGCATGGTTCCTCCTGCCAGGGAACATGCGCAGATCCGATGCCGGCGGCCCGAAGACGGCTGAAACGGTGACGGGGCCGAAAATCGAGTGACCCACACCGACCCACACAGGAACCAACCACGTGGTCGCCACATTTTTCCGCGCCAGTGCTGGGAAGCAGGGCCCTTATATATATAGAACCTAACAACCCAACCATTTAACTACTACTACACAGAGCCCTCACCTACCTCTTCCCTGGAGGTCCCTTCCTCTCCTATAGGGGTACCTCCCCAAGTGTGGGTCGGTCGCCACATTTGCTGTTTG
>DASWAW010000129.1:0-2921 GCA_036390955.1 Arthrobacter sp. | reverse complement strand
GGAGCAAGGGTTACGGCGGTCATAGCGTGGGGGAAACGCCCGGTCCCATTCCGAACCCGGAAGCTAAGACCCACAGCGCCGATGGTACTGCACCCGGGAGGGTGTGGGAGAGTAGGTCACCGCCGGAACATCATTAAACGGTCGAGAGCCCCAACCACACGGTTGGGGCTCTCCCGCATTTAACAGGCACATCGATTCGTGCACCATCACGGCTCTTCGTGGACACCAAAGCGCCGGTCAGCGGGGGAATTTCCTGCCGTGAATCCAGGCGAGGAGCTCGACAGCCAGCCCGCCGCAAAGCGCGGCGACGCCCGCCGCCCACAACAAGTCCGCCGGCGGCAACGCCAGCTCGAAGAAGTCCCGGGCCAGCGGCAGATTCAGCAGGAACACCAGACTGGCGCACATCGCCAGCAGTACCGCCAGCTTCTTGCCATCGAGGGGGCGTGACACCACCGAGAGAATCCACAAGCCGATTACCGACAGGGTCAGCACCGATGCCGATTGCAGCGACTCCGGCGCGGCCCCGGCTGCCCCGCTGGAACGCGCGTACAGGTTCAACCCCAGCAGTGAAGCGGTGACGATGAGTCCGGCTGGAACGGAGAAGGACAGCGAGCGGCGAAGGAAGCCGGCTTGATAACGGCGGGTATTCGCCATCAGCGCCAGGAAGAAGGACGGAATCCCGATTGTCAGGCCGTCTGTGAAGGACAGCTGGCGTGGCAGGAACGGAAACTGCAGATTGAGCAGTCCAAAGCTGACTGCGATCGCAATCGAATAAGCGGTCTTGCTGAGGAACAGCTTGGACACCCGTTCAATGTTGGCAATCACGCGGCGGCCCTCGGCCACCACACCGGGCAGCCGGTCGAAGCGCCCATCCAGCAGCACCAGCCGGGCCACGGCCTTCGTGGCGGCCGCGGCGGAGTTCATGGCGATGCCAAGGTCTGCCTCCTTCAGGGCCAGCACATCGTTGACGCCGTCTCCGGTCATCGCGACCGTATGGCCGCGGCGCTGGAGGGCTGCCACCATGTTCTTTTTCTGGTCGGGGCTCACCCGGCCGAAGACCGTGTTGTCACTCATCACCTCTTCAAGCAGTCGGGGGTCCTCGGGTAGTTTCCGGGCGTCGTACCCGTCCCTTACGTCCAATCCCACGGCGCGCGCAATCGCCGCGACCGTCCTGGGGTCGTCTCCAGAAATGATCTTCAGCTCAACACCTTCCTCGCGGAAGTAGTCCAGCGTCTGTCGGGCATCGGGGCGGATCTGTTCCCGAAACGTGAGCACAACGACGGGTTTTACAGCTGCCGGCAGACTTGCGTCGTCGGCAGTAATGGTTGCCCCGCCTGCGTATGCCAGCACGACAGTCCGCAGGCCGGATTCGGCGAGCCGGCCGGCCTTGCCCAGGGCGGCGCCCGCCACCGGTCCCGGGTCGTCGCCAGAGCTGTGCGTCAGCACTACCTCAGGGGCGCCCAGGATCCAGGAGCCTGAGCGGGCACTGCCGCCGTCGAATGTCACAGAACTCCACTTCCGGGCAGACGAGAACGGAACCGATGCGACCGCCGGGTCGCCGCCGTCGTGCTCGAAAGCCGCCTCGAGACAACGCGACGTCGCGTTTGCCTCCGGATCCGCGGCGAACCAGCCCAGGGCGTGCTCCCAGCCGGGTTCGGCAGGCCCGGCCAGCTCATGGACTCCGTCGAATACGATTTGGCCCTCGGTGAGCGTCCCGGTCTTGTCCAGGCAGAGGACGTCCACCCGGGCCAGACCCTCGACCGCGGCCAGCTCCTGAATGAGAACCTTGTTCCCGGCGAGCCGGACACCGCCGACAGCGAAGGCCACGCTGGAGAGCAGGACCAGCCCCAGGGGAACCATGGCGATGACGCTCGCTATGACCCCGACCAGCGCCGAGGTCCAGGCGCCGCTGGCGAAAGCCTGCTCCCAGCCTCCCCTGGACTGCATCTCACCATTGGCGACGATGAGGGCGACCGGCAACAGCGCCCAGGTGAGCCAGCGCAGGATCCGGTCGAGACTGTTGCGGATCTCTGAGTTGACCAGCGAAAACCGCTTCGCGTCGGCGGCTAGCCTGCTGGAAAACGAGTCAGCGCCCACCCTGACCACTCGGGCAGTGCTGCGGCCGGCAACAATGATCGAGCCGGAGAGCACCTCAGCCCCGGCCTCCTTATCCACGGGGTCCGACTCCCCGGTGAGGAGTGACTCGTCGGCTTCCAAGCCGCCGCTTTCCAGGACGGAAGCATCGGCCGTGACCTGGTCGCCGGCGCGGAGAACCAGGACGTCGTCAAGGACAACGTCGGCGGTCGGGATCTCCTGCACACTGCCGTCGCGCAGCACACGCGCGAGCGGTGCCTCGAGGACTGCGAGACGATCCAGGGACAGCTTGGCGCGGTACTCCTGCACGACGCCGATGACGGCGTTGCCGGCCGCGGCCAGGCCAAAAAGGGCATCCTGCCAGCTGCCCAGCAGGAGCAGGAGGACAAAACTCGTGCCTACGATCGCGTTGAACAGCGTCAGGACATTGGCGCGAACGATCTGCCACAGGGTGCGGCTGGTTGTGTCCGGTACACGGTTGGCCAACCCGCGCCTCATCCGGGTGGCGACGTCGCCGCGTGAGAGGCCGGCGGCGGCCGGTCCGGACACACGCCGATGGAGCACTTCTGGTCTGTGGTGCCGGCGTTCTGCCATCACCTCCTGATCGTAACGGCAGGTGCTCCGGAAAGCAGGTGACGCACGCCACGATGCGGGTTTCCGGCCTGGGGGCGGGGAATGTGGCCTGTTGGGTGGGTGTTTTTGGTGTGTTGGCGGGGTTTTTGGGGGTGTGGGGGTGGTGTGGGGGGTGGATTTGTGTGTGGTCGGTGGGGTGTGTAAAGTAGTTCGAGTCGCCGCCGCTGATGCGGAAAGATTGCGACCGACCCCCT
>DASWAW010000128.1:0-8255 GCA_036390955.1 Arthrobacter sp. | reverse complement strand
GCGCACTGACGCCGACGTTGATTGTTGTGGCGTTGATCGTGGTCGGCTTCATCTTCTTCGCCAATGTCTGGACGGACGTCCTCTGGTACCAACAGCTGGGCTTCTTCGAAGTCTTCCTGACCGAGAACCTCTCACGCATCGCCATCTTCCTGGTCGGCTTCGCGCTGATGTTCTCCGCCGTCTTCTTCGCCATCCGGATCGCGTACCACGCACGCCCGGTCTACGCGCCGGATTCGGACATCCGGGACAACCTCAACCGCTACCAGGTCCAGCTTGAACCGATCCGCCGCGTCGTCATGATCGGCCTGCCCATCCTGTTCGGTTTGTTCGCCGGAAGCGCTGCGGCCAGCCAATGGCAGAAGGTGCTCCTGTTCCTGCACCAGGAACCCTTCGGCCAGAACGATCCGCAGTTCGGCCTCGACATCAGCTTCTACCTGATGACCCTGCCGTTCCTGGGCTTCGTGACCGGATTCCTGATCAGCGTCACCATCGTCGCCGGCATCGCCGGCATCCTGACGCATTACCTCTACGGCAGCATCCGGATCATGGAACGCGGCATTTTCACCAGCCGTGCGGCGCAGATCCATCTCGCTGTCTCCGGTGCGGCCTTCCTGCTGCTGCTGGGCATCAACTTCTGGCTTGACCGCTATGCCTCCGTGCAGAACAGCGGCGGTCGCTGGGCGGGCGCGCTGTACACGGACGTCAACGCCGTCATCCCCACCAAATCCATCCTGGCCGTGGCCGCGGCCCTCGTCGCGGTGTTGTTCATCGTCGCCGCCGTCATCGGCAAGTGGCGGCTGCCCGTCATCGGCACCGCCATGCTCGTCATCACCTCCATCCTCGCCGGCGGCGTCTACCCCTGGGTGATCCAGCAGTTCCAGGTCCGGCCTTCGGAGCAGACGCTCGAGAAGAAGTACATCGAGCGCAACATCAACCTGACTCGTTCCGCGTACGGCCTGGATAAGATCCAGGAGACCCGGTACAACGCCACCACCAACGCCACCACGGGCGCCCTGGCCCCCGACGCGCAGACCACCGCCAACATCCGGCTGCTGGACCCCAACCTGATCTCGGACGCGTTCTCCCAGCTTGAGCAGTACCGGCCGTATTACCAGTTCCCCAAGGCACTGAACGTGGACCGGTACGAGATCGACGGGAAGATTCAGGACACTGTCATTGCAGTCCGCGAACTCAACCCCGACGGGCTGAGCGCCAACCAGCAGTCCTGGCTGAACCGCCACGTTGTGTACACCCACGGCTACGGCGTCGTCGCTGCCAAGGGCAACAAGTTCACCGTCGACGGCAAGCCGGAATTCCTGCAGTCCGGGATCCCCTCCACAGGAGTGCTCGGCAATGACTCGACTTACCAGCCGCGGGTGTATTTCGGCGAGAATTCCGCCGACTACTCGATTGTTGGTGCCCCCGAGGGCGCCCCGCACCGCGAGCAGGACCGGCCTGCCGCCAAGGAAGGCGACGGCGAAACGCAGTACACCTTCACCGGCGACGGCGGACCGAACGTCGGCAGCTTCTTCAACAAGGTCCTCTACGCCATCAAGTTCCAGTCCTCGGACCTGCTGCTCTCTGACGGTGTGAACGCAGAATCCCAGATCCTTTACGACCGTAATCCCCGCGAACGCGTCGAAAAGGTTGCCCCGTACCTCACCGTGGACGGCAACGCCTACCCCGCCGTCGTCGACGGCCGGGTCAAGTGGATCGTGGACGGCTACACCACCAGCCAGTACTACCCGTACTCCCAGCAGGAGCAGCTCTCCGCGGCGACAGCCGACTCGCAGACGACCGCGGGCCGGACGGCCTCCCTGCCGAACACTTCCGTGAATTACATCCGCAACTCCGTCAAGGCCACGGTCGATGCCTACGACGGCAAAGTGACGCTTTACGCCTGGGATGACCAGGACCCGGTTCTGAAGGCGTGGCAGAACATCTTCCCGTCCTCGCTGAAGCCGTTCTCGGAAATGTCGGGGTCGCTGATGAGCCACGTCCGTTACCCGGAGGACCTGTTCAAGGTTCAGCGGGAACTCCTGGGCCGCTACCACGTCACCCAGCCGGACAACTTCTACACCAACAATGACGCCTGGAGCGTTCCGAACGATCCGACGGTCCAGGACGAAGTCAAGCAGCCGCCGTACTACATGTCGCTCAAGATGCCCGACCAGGAGAAGCCGGCCTTCCAGCTGACGTCCTCGTTTATTCCGCAGGTCGTCAACGGCAACGCCCGCAACGTGCTCTACGGCTACCTGGCTGCCGACTCGGACGCGGGCAATCAGAAGGGCGTGAAGGCGGAGAGCTATGGCCAGCTCAGGCTCCTGCAGATCCCGCCGGAAACCAACGTTCCCGGCCCCGGCCAGGCGCAGAACAAGTTCAACTCCGACCCCACCGTGTCACAGGCGCTGAACCTGTTGCGGCAGGGAGCCTCGGCGGTGCTGAACGGCAACCTGCTGACCCTGCCGGTCGGCGGCGGCATGGCGTACGTCCAGCCCGTCTACCTGCGGTCCACGGGCGAAACCTCCTACCCCACACTGCAGCGAGTTCTGGTGGCGTTTGGTGACAAGATCGGTTTCGCGCCGACCCTGGATGAGGCGCTGAACCAGCTGTTCGGCGGTGCGTCCGGAGCGAGTGCCGGCGATAAGGCCAATAATGGGCAGGCGCCCGCCACACCGGACGGCACAACGCCAGCCCCGGGCAGCACAGACGCCAAGGCAGAGCTGAAGGCGGCTTTGGAAGACGCCAACGCCGCCATCAAGGCCGGCCAGGAAGCCCTCGCGAAGGGTGACTTTGCAGCCTACGGCGAGCAGCAGAAGAAACTCTCCGCCGCGCTGCAGCGGGCCATCGACGCCGAGGCCAAGATCGCGGCCACGCCGGTCCCGGCTCCTGCGGCCACCCCGGCGCCGGAGGGCACAGCGCCGGCCGCCACCCCGGCCCCGACGCCCAGCAGTTGACCCCTGGCAGCTGACGCCTAGCACCTGACGCGCGGTCCGAGGCCGGGTTCCCGCTCCACTGGAGCGGGAACCCGGCCTTTCCGGTTGCTGCCGGTGCGGACCCCGGGCTTCGGGTTGCTCCCGGTGCGGACCCTGCGGGTCCACGGCGCCGGGAGACGCACATCACGCCCCCTCGATTTGGCCTCCAGTACACCGGCAGGTAGAGTTGATCTTGCGACGCGGGGTGGAGCAGTTCGGTAGCTCGCTGGGCTCATAACCCAGAGGTCACAGGTTCAAATCCTGTCCCCGCAACTGAAGAGAAGGTCCGGAACACTGGAAACAGTGTCCCGGACCTTCTGCTTTAAGCCGCCCGGAGTTGGGGCCGCACCAGGGCCCTCGGCCGCCCGCAGGCCGGTGGTCAGGACGGCAGCAAAAGTAGGGTAGTGTTGATCAAGCGACGCGGGGTGGAGCAGTTCGGTAGCTCGCTGGGCTCATAACCCAGAGGTCACAGGTTCAAATCCTGTCCCCGCAACTGAAGAAGAAAAGAAAGGCCCGGATCTGATGATCCGGGCCTTTCTTGTTGCCCAGGTTCCGGCAGCCTGGGCCCGGGTGACCGGGCCCCGACGACAGGGGCCAAGACGCGGAGCCGGTCCTAGCCGTCCTTGAGCCGCTGGTAGGTCTCCAGGGCCCGGGCACGGGACTCCGGCAGCCCTACGACCGGTTCCGGGTAGCCCGCCGCCGGGCCGCCGGCCTTCCACGGCTCGTGGATCGCTTTGTCGTCGAGTCCGGACAACTCCGGGAGGTATTCGCGCAGGTAGCGGGCACCGGCGTCGAATTTCTTGCTCTGGGTGACCGGATTGAAGATCCGGAAATACGGCGAGGCGTCGGCTCCGGAACCTGCCACCCACTGCCAGTTCGCCGGGTTGCTCGCGGCGTCGGCGTCCACCAGCGTGTCCCAGAACCAGGCCTCGCCGATCCTCCAGTCGGCCAGCAGGTTTTTGACCAGGAAGCTTGCGGCGGCCATCCGGACGCGGTTATGCATCCAGCCGGTCTGCCAGAGCTGGCGCATGCCGGCATCGACGAGCGGATAGCCGGTGCGGCCCTGCTGCCAGGCGGCGAGTTCGGCGTCGGAGGGCGTCTGCCAGGCGAAGCGGTCAAACTCGGGCCGGTAGTTCCGGGTCGCCAGTTCCGGGTTCTCGTAGAGCAGTTGCCAGCAGAACTCCCGCCAGCCGAGCTCGGACCGGAAGATCCCGACGTCGGCCGGGGCCGCGTGCGGATAGCGTGCGCGCAGGGCGTGCCAGATCCGGAAGGGGCTGATTTCGCCGAACCGCAGATGGGCGGAGAGGCGGCTGGTTCCCTCGACCCCGGGGACATTCCGGCCGGTGCCGTACTCCTCCGCCGGACCGTCGAGGAAGTCCTCGAGCCGTTCCTGGGCGCCGGCTTCGCCAGGGCGCCAGGTGCTGGCGAGGCCGGCACTCCAGTCCGGCCTGCGGGGGAGGAGCCCCCAGCTCTCAAGCGTGTCGCCGGCCGGAGGACGCCCCTCCGCGTCCACGGCCGGCGCAGGGAGGCGCCCGGGGGCGTCCAAGGGGAGCCGGGGCTCGGGGGCTTCCAGGCAGGCCCGCCAGAAGGGCGTGAAGACTTTATACGGCCCGCCGGCGCCGGTGCGCACCGTCCAGGGCTCAAACATCAGGTTCGCCTGGAAGCTGGAGGCCTTCAGGCCCTGTTCCGCCGCCCAGGCTTTGAGGCCGGCGTCCACCTCGCGTTCCGGGCCGCCGTAGCGGCGGTTCCAGAGCAGTGTTGAGGCGCCTGTTTCCAGGGCAAGCGCCTGGATGATGCCCGCGGCCGGGCCGCGGCGCAACAGCAGGCGTGAGCCGGTGGCCTCCAGCCCGGCGGCGAGATCCGCCAGCGAATGGTGCAGCCACCATTTTGCGGCGCCGCCGAGGGGCCGCACACCGGGGGAGGATTCGTCGAGGACATAGACCACTGTCAGTGGCTGTCCCAGCGACGCCGCTTCGCTCAGGGCCGGGTTGTCGTCCAGCCGGAGGTCGTCGCGGAGCCAGACAAGGGTCGAAGACAGGGTTCCCGAAGACATGGATCAACGGTACACGCGGAGCCGCGCCCCAGCGCCACGGCCGCACCACCGCATGGCACAACGGAGGCCGGGTCCCGCGGGCCGTCGGTGGACGGCCGGGGCCCGGCCTCTGCCGATCCGGTGCCAATCTGCCGGCGGAAACGCGCCGGGGGAGTGCTTAGAGCTTGTCGAAGTCCGCTTCGTCGACGGTCGAGCCGGCGGGGCGGCCTTCGCCGGCGCCGATGGCGGCGGGGGAGCCGCCGGACTTCAGCGCGGCGAGCCGGGCCTCGATCTCGGTCTGCTCGCCGAGGTCCTCCAGCGAGTTGAACTGTGCGTCCAGGCTGGAAGCGGCGAGTTCCTGCTGGCCCCGGACCTTGGCTTCTTCGCGGCGGATCTTCTCTTCGAAGCGGCCCACCTCGGATGTGGGATCCATGAAGTCGATGCTCTTCATGGCATCGTGCACCTGGGTCTGGGCTGCAGCGGTCTTGGAGCGGGCGACGAGTTCATTGCGCTTGCTGGTGAGCTCGTTGAGTTTGCCCTTCATCTGCCCCAGGCCGTGCTTGAGCTTGTCCACGACCTCGGTCTGGGATGCGATGCTCGGCTCGGCGGACTTGGCCTCGTTCTCGGCGGACATCTGGCGCTGCAGGGCCACCTTGGCGAGGTTGTCGAACTTCTCGGCGTCGACGACGTCGCCCTTGGCCCGGTACTCGTCCGCCTTGCGGGAGGCGGCGAGGGCCTTTTTGCCCCAGTCCTGGGCGTTCTTGATGTCCTCGTTGTAGTCGTCCTGAAGCATCCGCAGGTTGCCGATGGTCTGGGCCACGGCGGACTCAGCCTCGGCAATGTTGTTGGTGTAATCCCGGACCATCTGGTCCAGCATCTTCTGCGGGTCCTCAGCCTGATCCAGCAGGGAATTGATGTTGGCCTTCGCCAGCTGCGCCATGCGGCCGAAAATGGACTGCTTCATGGTGTTACCTTTCGTCCTGCTCAGTGGTTCCCACTGAATTTCGGTGAACTGTGAAATGTACCGCTTCTATCCGCCGGTCGGAGTATTCCCGCCGGCGCCTAGTCTGTGTGCGTCCCGAGTGTTGGCCCGGGGGCTGCTGCCGTGACGTGCCGCCGGCCTAGAAGTCCCCGCCGCCGCCAAAGTCCCCGCCCCAGCCTCCTCCGGCGTCGCCGCCGCCGCCGCCCCAGCCTCCGCCGGAATCGCCGCCGCCGCCCCAGCCGCCGCCTCCTCCGCCGCCGTGCAGGATGGAGTTGATCAGGATGCCGCCCAGGATGGCGCCGCCCAGGCCGCCTCCGCCGCCTCCGCCGCCGAACATGCCGCCCCGGCCGTAGCCCTGGTTGGCGTAGCCGCCGAAGTGGTCGACGTCGGACTGCGCCAGCTGCGCCGCCTGCGCCGCCAGCGTATGCGCCTGCTGGGCGTACTGCAGGGCGGTCACGGGATCCGTGCGCGAGATGGACAGCGCGTAGTCCAGGTTGCGCTGGGCCTCGGCCAGGCGGGTCCGGGCCTCGGTGCCCACGCCGCCGCGGCGGGCGGTGATGTA
Organism: Arthrobacter sp.; assembly: GCA_036390955.1. GTDB lineage: Bacteria > Actinomycetota > Actinomycetes > Actinomycetales > Micrococcaceae > Arthrobacter. Next base: position 1,704 of record DASWAW010000128.1, on the reverse strand, counting down.
GTCCGAGGTTGCGCTGATCTGCGCCTGCGCGGACATGATGGTTTGCTGCAGCGAGGCCTGCGCCCGGCGGGTCTGCTCCTGCTGGTCGCGGATGCCGGAGAGGGACGCATCCAGCGACTGGTGTGCGGTCTCGACCCGCTCCAGGGTGGCAATCGGATCGATCTTGCCGCCCTGGATTTCGGCCTTGACCTGCGCCAGTGCGGCTTCCACCGCGGCGACCGGTCCGGCAAGTTCGGGGTGTGCCCCGGACTGGATGAGGGCCCTGGCCTGGGCCAGGTCCTGGGAGGTGTCAACGACGGCGGACTCGAGGCGGCTGCGCGCCTCATCGAGGCTGCCGGCCACCTTTGTGATGGCGCCGATCAGCACGTTTGTCTGGTGCAGGCTCTCTTCCGCCGCCCGGACGGCGACGGCGGCGAGGCTGCCTTCGCCGGCACTGAGCTTCTCCTGGGCCGTGACGGACGCGTTCTGCACGAAGGCGAGACGTTCCTTGGCCTGGTTGATGTTGTCGCCGACCTGGACGAGGGCACTCTCGGCGTACTTGGCGCGCAGCTCGGAGAGCGACTTCTCGGCACTTGCGATCTTGGCTTCCGCCTCGCTGGCGCCGGCGCTGACTGCTGCCAGCGCCTGGGGGGCATTCTTTTCCAGCTCCCGCAGTGAATCGAAGTCGGCCTTCTGTTCCTGGAGCGAGGCAAGCGCGGCCTCGGAACGGCGGATGATCTCACCGAGCCAGCTCCGCTGCTGCTCTTCGGTGTCCGGGATGTGGTCATCGAGCTGCTGCTGCAGTTTGAAGGACTCGGACATGTGGCCCTTGGCGTCCTGCAAAGCCTTCGTGAAGTTCCCGACGGCGGCGTCGCCGTATTGTGCCTGGGCGAAGCCGAGCTCCTGCTCGCTGGATTTGATCGCGTCGTCCGCCTCGATCAGCAGTGAGCCGCTCTTGCGGCGCAGTTCCTCGACGGTGAGCCCGGCCAGCGGATCCAGTTCGGCGCCCTGCGGGCCGTTGCCTGCGGCGGCCCCCGCGGCGGCTTTCTTCCTGCGGTTGCGGAGGTAGAGATATGCGCCCGCGCCGCCGGCCGCGACGACGCCCACGCCCACGAGCACGGCGTTGCCGGCGCCACCCTCGGACGGGACGGTGCCCTTGCCTCCACCTGCGGCATCGCCGATGGCTGCGGCGCTGTCGATGGCGGCCCCCGCGTAGTCGCCGTCGCGCAGGTTCGGGTCAACCGCGCTGGTCACGATCGTGTCGCGCTGGGCGTTGGTGATTTTGCTGTTAGCTGGCTTGCTCAACAGGTACTGGCGGGTGTCTGTGGCAACCGTCAACATCATGGCGTTGGCGCCGAGGCTCGCCTTTTTTGCCACTTCGGCGGCCCAGGCGACACGGTCGGTGGGGTTCTCGAATTTCTTCACGTAGACGACGTGGTAAGTGATGGCGTGGTCAATGCCGAGCTGCTTAATGGCCTGTTCGACTTCGCCTCTCCGGTCGCCCAGGACGCCGGCGGAGTCAACAACCTTCGTGACGGGGTCAAGCGTCACCGGATCTTCGGCGAAGGCCGGAGCGGCGGGAAGCGCCAGCAGTCCGGCGACGCCAAGAACGGCGAGGAGACGTTTATAGGTAGACCGCATGTGCAACCCTTCAGCACTTCTGCGACCAGTTCGGGCCGAACCGGTCGTCACAGAATGCAGCAGCGCCCCCACGCAGATGTAAAG
>DASWAW010000127.1:0-2784 GCA_036390955.1 Arthrobacter sp. | reverse complement strand
CGGAACCTTCAGGGAGGTGTCGCGCACTTCGCGGGACTTCTCACCGAAGATGGCGCGCAGCAGGCGCTCTTCCGGGGTCAGCTCGGTCTCGCCCTTGGGCGTGACCTTTCCGACCAGGATGTCGCCGGCTTCGACCTCGGCGCCGATGTGGATGATGCCACGCTCGTCAAGGCCGGCCAGGACTTCCTCGGACACGTTCGGGATGTCACGGGTGATTTCCTCGGCACCAAGCTTGGTGTCGCGGGCATCGATCTCGTGCTCCTCGATGTGGATGGAGGAAAGAACGTCCTCAGCCACGATCCGCTGGGACAGGATGATGGCATCCTCGAAGTTGTGGCCTTCCCATGACATGAATGCCACGAGCAGGTTCTTTCCGAGGGCCAGTTCGCCCTGGTCCGTTGCCGGGCCGTCGGCGATGATGCCGCCGACTTCCAGGCGCTGGCCTTCGCTCACCAGAACGCGGTTGTTGTAGCAGTTGCCCTGGTTGGAGCGGGCGAACTTGTTGATCCGGTAGTTCGTTTCCGTGCCGTCGTCGTTGAGCATGATGACCAGCTCAGCGGACACCTCGGTGACCACACCGGCCTTCTTCGCGATGGTGACGTCACCGGCGTCGACTGCAGCGGCGCGCTCCATGCCGGTGCCGACGAACGGCGCCTCGGAACGGACCAGCGGCACGGCCTGGCGCTGCATGTTGGCACCCATGAGTGCGCGGTTTGCATCGTCATGCTCGAGGAACGGAATCAGGGCCGTAGCCACCGACACCATCTGGCGCGGGGAAACGTCCATGAACTCGACCTCGCCGGCGGGAACGAGCACGGGCTCGCCTCCACCACCACGGGCACGGACAAGGACGGTCTCTTCGGCGAACTTCTTGTTCGGATCGAGCGGGGCGTTGGCCTGTGCAATCAGGACCTCTGCCTCGTCGTCGGCCGTGAGGTACTCGACCTCATCGGAGACAACACCCTCGGACACGAGACGGTAAGGGGTCTCGATGAAGCCGAACGGGTTGATGCGCCCGTAGGAAGCCAGCGAACCGATCAGGCCAATGTTCGGGCCTTCAGGGGTTTCGATGGGGCACATACGTCCGTAGTGCGACGGGTGAACGTCACGGACTTCCATGCCTGCACGGTCACGGGACAGACCACCCGGGCCAAGGGCCGACAGGCGGCGCTTGTGGGTCAGACCCGACAGCGGGTTGTTCTGGTCCATGAACTGGGACAGCTGGGACGTTCCGAAGAACTCCTTGATGGCTGCCACGACGGGGCGGATGTTGATCAGCGTCTGCGGCGTGATGGCCTCGACGTCCTGGGTCGTCATCCGCTCGCGGACAACGCGCTCCATCCGGGACAGGCCGGTGCGGACCTGGTTCTCGATGAGCTCGCCGACGGCGCGGATACGGCGGTTGCCGAAGTGGTCGATGTCATCGATCTCAACGCGCAGCTCGTGGTCCTGGCCGTCGCGCTTGCCCGTGAGGGTCTTCTCACCGGCGTGCAGGGCAACCAGGAACTTGATCATGGCGACGATGTCTTCAACGTGCAGGACAGACGCTTCCTTGTCACCAAGGGAGCGGTCAATTCCGAGCTTGCGGTTGATCTTGTAACGGCCGACCTTGGCCAGATCGTAGCGCTTGGAGTTGAAGTACAGGTTGTCCAGCAGGGACTGGGCAGCCTCGACCGTGGGCGGCTCGCCCGGTCGCAGCTTCCGGTAGATGTCCAGCAAGGCGTCTTCGCGGGTTTCGGTGGCGTCCTTCTCCAGCGTTGCGCGCATGGAGTCGTACTGGCCGAACTCTTCGAGGATCTGGCCTTCGGTCCAGCCGAGGGCCTTCAGCAGCACCGTGACGGACTGCTTGCGCTTGCGGTCGAGGCGAACGCCGACCTGGTCGCGCTTGTCGATTTCGAGTTCGAACCACGCGCCGCGGGACGGGATGATCTTCGCGGTGAAGATGTCCTTGTCACTGGTCTTGTCGGCGGTGCGCTCAAAGTAGGCGCCCGGGGAGCGGACCAGCTGCGAGACGACGACACGCTCGGTGCCGTTGACGACGAAGGTGCCCTTCTCGGTCATCAGCGGGAAGTCACCCATGAACACGGTCTGCTGCTTGATTTCGCCCGTGTTGTTGTTCATGAATTCGGCCTTGACGTACAGCGGTGCCGAGTATGTTGCGTCCCGGTCCTTGCACTCAGCCATGGTGTATTTGGGGTCAGCGAACTCCGGCTCCGAGAAGCTCAGGGACATGGTGCCCTGGAAGTCCTCGATCGGGGAGATCTCTTCGAAGATGTCAGACAGACCCGAGGAGGTGGCGACGCTCAGGTCGCCTTCTTCGACGGCCTTGGCTACGCGTGCCTGCCAGCGTTCGTTTCCGACCAGCCAGTCAAAGCTGTCCGTTTGCAGGGCAAGCAGATTCGGAACGTCAAGAGGTTCGTGAATCTTTGCGAATGAGAGCCGGCGGGTTGCACCGTCGGTGCTGTCGGCATTGATAGCGGTTGCAGCGTTGTTTACATTAGAGGTGCTCGAGGCGACCAAGAGGGATCCTTCCACAGACCTTCAGGCGTTTTCAGATCTCCCCCGTTATGTACCCTGCAGAGTGACTCCGCAGCGCTACCAGTCCGGTTCCGCTATATGACCCGGGACCCGCGCTGACCATGCTGGTGCCGTTGTTGACGGCACATTGATGGCCCAGCTGCCAGGCTAAGCCCACCGCTATATGAAGGCTGAAGGTAAACAGGGAAGACGCAAATATCTACGATACGGCAAAGCAACCTACTTGTCTACCCCACTTCGCCCGGG
>DASWAW010000126.1:0-1507 GCA_036390955.1 Arthrobacter sp. | reverse complement strand
CTCCTGGAGGCCGGGCTGCCGCCCGGCGTCGCCAACCTCGTCACCGGCACCGGCCCCGAGGTCGGCGCCGTCCTGAGCGAAAGCCCGGACGTTGACCTGGTCTCCTTCACCGGCGGCCTGGCCACCGGGATCAGCATCATGAAGACCGCCGCGGACACCGTCAAACGGGTTGCCCTGGAACTGGGCGGGAAGAATCCCAACATCGTCTTCGCTGATGCCGACCGCGAGTCAGCACTGGACAACGCCCTCACCGCGGTGTTCCTGCATTCGGGGCAGGTTTGCTCGGCCGGCACAAGGCTCATCATCGAGGAATCGATCCACGACGGGTTCGTGGCCGAACTGGTCCGGCGCGCCCAGGCCATCCGGCTGGGCGGCCCCTTCGACGAGCGCGCGGAAACCGGCCCGCTCATCTCGGCCGCGCACCGCGCCAAGGTCCACGCCCACGTCCAAGCCGGCATTGCGGAAGGAGCCACGCTGCTGTGCGGCGGCTATTTCCCGGAGACCGGCGCGCTGGCCCTCGGCAGCTACTACCCTCCCACCATCCTGGACGGCTGCCACACGTCCATGAACGCCGTCCAGGAGGAGTCGTTCGGGCCGGTCCTGACCGTGGAGACCTTCAGCACCGAGGCCGAAGCCATCAGGCTGGCCAACGACACCGCCTACGGGCTGGCCGGCGCCGTCTGGACCACTGACGGCTCCCGCGCCCAGCGCGTGGCCGGCGCCCTCCGGCACGGCACCGTGTGGATCAACGACTACCACCCCTACGTTCCCCAGGCGGAGTGGGGCGGGTTCGGCAAGTCCGGAAACGGCCGCGAACTGGGGCTCCAAGGCCTCGCGGAGTACCGCGAAACCAAGCACATCTGGCAAAACACCAATCCCAAGCCCAGCCACTGGTTCGAGCCTCCACAGGCAGGAGTACAGCAATGAACAGTCCCGACATCTCAGTGCGCAAACTATGGAAGGTCTTCGGCCCGGGGGGTGAGAAGATCCCCGACAACCCTGAACTCGCGGCCCTCAACTCCGCCGAGCTGCTGGAACGCACCGGCTGCGTGGCCGCCGTCCGCGACCTGAGCTTCGACGTCGCAAAAGGCGAGGTCTTCGTGGTCATGGGGCTGTCCGGATCCGGCAAATCCACCCTGATCCGCTGCCTGACCCGGCTGATCGAACCCACCTCCGGGCAGGTACTGGTGGACGGCAAGGACGTCCTGAAGGCCGGCACCGCCGAGCTGCGCGAACTGCGCCGCCGGAAGATGTCCATGGTGTTCCAGCACTTCGGCCTCCTGCCGCACCGCACCGTGCTGGACAACGTCTCCTACGGGCTGCAGATCCGCGGGGCGGCCAAGAACGAACGCTACGCCAGGGCCCGGGAGATCATCGAACTCGTGGGCCTGAAAGGCTACGAACAGCACTACCCGGACCAGCTCTCCGGAGGGATGCAGCAGCGTGTGGGCCTGGGCCGGGCCCTGGCCGGCGATCCGGACACCATTCTCTTCGATGAGCCCTTCTC
>DASWAW010000125.1:0-4351 GCA_036390955.1 Arthrobacter sp. | reverse complement strand
CCGGTACCTGAAGACGTCATGGTTCGCAGCATCAAGCTTGTCCTGCTCGATCTGCTTGCCGTCGACATCCCAGGCAGCGTCCATCCACGGTTCATCGCCATTGTTGGAGAAGTCGAAGGAGTCGATCTCCGGGTGCTTCTCGCGCAGCTCCTGGGCGGCGGCAATCAGGTATACCTGCTGGAGCTCCCGTTGCGCCCGGTAGACCCGATCCTGGGCGGCCTCGATGTAGTCCTCCCGGGTGTCCTTGTCCGTGAAGTCCGGCTCCGGGGTGGGGTCCTCGCCGAGTGCGTGGGCCATGATGATCGCGTGGACGGCCGGGGTGTTCGAGGCTTCGATCATGATCCCGTACGTGGAGCCGTCGATCCGCTGGTGGACCCGTTTGCCCCAGTGGAGGGCGATCTCCTGGTCCTCCTCATCGAAGTCCTCCCACGGGTTGGACCCGTTGTCGGTGTCGTTGATGGTGCCGTCGGTATCGGAGTCCCAGAAGCTCATCAGCCTGCCGTCGACGGTGATGGAGGTTTCACACTTTCCGTTGCTGAACCCGAAGGACACCTCCGGCTGCGGCATTCCGGCCGGCCACGGGGGCAGCTGGTCGAAGCCGGCGTTGCGCAGCTCGACGGTGCCGGTTAGCGGAGCGGTGTGGGCTTTGTCCCCGTCAGGGGAGAGGTTGATGGTCGGCTCGCTCCGGGTGTCTGGGGCGAACTGGCCTCCGGCGGGAATGCCCTGGGGCTGGCGGGTAGGGATGGCCATGGCGGTGCTCCTTAGTGTTCCTGACGGCGGCGGCCGTCGAGGTAGATGATGTGCTCTTCGGTTTGCGGGTCGTAGTCGCAGCGCGGGTCGGTATCCCAGACTTCGCTGTGCGCGCTGATGCCGGCCAGGGCGTCGGTGACGGATCCGGGGTCTGCGCCCTCGACCGTGCGGCGGGCCCAGTCCTTGTTGGGACCGTCGTTGTACTTGGCGCCGATGAACTCTTCAGCCCCGGTCCGCAGGAAGGTCGGGACCATCTGCTGGTCTCCGATCCGGTGGCCCCTGAGCCGCAGTTCGCGGGCATCCGGGAACGCCTCACGGAGGTGGATGACGGTCGCGTTCAGCATCGTCTCGTCCATCGCCTTGACTGCCTGGGCGAGCTTCCGGCGGCTGTGGTGGACCTGGCGGGTGACTTCGGAAAGGGCAGGGCTGTTCTCGACTGCCTGACCGGTGAGGACCAGCTCTTCACGGGTCATGTCACGGGGCTCGCCGATTGTCACACCGACGAGGGACGGGACAGCGTCGGAGTGGCCGACAGCGGTGAAGGTGCCGTCGCCGATCCGGGGATGCCGGGCAGTGTTGAAAGGTTGAGTGCTCATGCCCTTCTGTGTGCGGCGCGAGGCCGGACGCGGCAGATGCACCGCTGCACACGCCCCTGAACAGCCCGAAAACGGCCGACCCGCCAAGACCCTAACGGTGGCGACCCCCAAATGGGTCGGTTTTCTGCGGGGCTTCCCAGCACTGGCGCGGGATTCGGGGGCATCGGGTAAATGTGGCGACCGGCCCACACTGGGGAGGTACCCCTATAGGAGAGAAAAGGACCCTCTTAGGAGAGGGAGGTAGGGGGCTCTGTGTAGTAGTAGTTAAATGGTTGGGTTGTTAGGTTCTATATATATAAGGGCCCTCCTTCCCAGCACTGGCGCGGAAAAATGTGGCGACCACGTGGTTGGTTCCTGTGTGGGTCGGTGTGGGTCACTGACCCCAAAACGGCCTCAAATGAGTGAAAACAGCTCCGAACCCACTTTTCCGGTCATTTCACTACGGGCCCGGCGATGGCCAAAAACACCGAAAACGCCCCAAATCGACGTTGGGGCGTTTTCGGTGTCCGGCGGCACATCGAAGAAAGTCCCGTTTTTGACCCTTAGCGGAACCCGTTTTGGGTCGCTTCGCTGATTGCGGCGAGCTCATCACGGTGCGCGGCGGCCCACTGTTCCATCTCCAGGGCCTTCCGGTAGGACCCCGGGAATGAGGCGACGGGCCTGTTGTTGACGAACCGGGAGAGTGTCCCGTCGGGGGAAACCTGGACCCAGGCGAGGTAGTCCTTGGTGTTGCAGGACAGCTCCGCCTTCTTCGTGATCCCGTTGACGCCGAAGCTCTGCCCGGCCGTTTCGGTACTGTTTTTCAGGTTCCACCAGCGGTCCCGGTAGCCGGCCGTATCGGTCACGACAGGGGCCTTCGCGGGACGGTTTGCGAGGTCCGCGGCGCGGGCCCAGGCGGGGGCGTCGGTCTTTGCTGCGGAGGCCTCCAGGAGCTTCCCGAAGACCTTCCGGGTGTGGGCTTCGAAGTCTCCGTCGGCCGGCTCGGAGCGCATGTCCTCGAACACGGCGGCCAGTTCGATTCCGCCGGCCACCGGGTCCAGGGTCTTGCCGTCCCGCTGGACCGTGGTGACCCCTGTGGCGTAGTCGTGGACGAGGTGGTTCCAGTCCCCGGTGTCCTCGTTCTGGACGGAGATCGTGGCGGTGACGTTGCCGTCTTTGTCGCGGTCGATGGAGGTCTCGCGCAGTTCGTACAGGTCGCCGTTGTGCAGCCCGACGTCGAGGTCGTAGTGGGCGTCGGCGACGGCCAGGTCCCACAGGGCGTCCTTGATCATCTCGCCCTTATCCGCCGGGCTGGTGGCCTCGCCCCCAAGGACGGAGAAGGAGTTTCCCTCGTCGTAGGGGTCCTGGTAGGAGACGGTGAACTCGCCGTCGGAGACCCCGGAGAGGATGAGTGTTTTCCCGGACAGGGAGGTGTAGGTGATCGGGTTGTCATCCTCATTGACGTCGTTGAGATCCTCGAGGTCGCCGTGGTAGGCCTCGAGCCGGCCGTCGATGCCGGCGGCGGCCAGCAGGTAGGAGTCGGACTCGTGGACGCCGGGGCCGACGGCGAGGTGGACTTCGCCGTGGTTGACGACGTGGTCGATCTCCTTGATGGTCTCGGCGCTGACGGCGTAGGACGCGGCCAGGGTGGCGGCGTTCTCTTCGTACACGGGCTCGGGACTGCCGGCCATGAGGGCGCCGATGTAGGTGATGGAGTCCTGGCCCAGGCCGGTGCGGGCAGAGAGCCCGAGCAGGTTACGGATCGTGTCCCGTTCCGGGTCGGCGGACCCGCCGAGGGCGAGGAGAGCTTCCTGGTGGGCGGTGGCGGCGTACTGGCCGCCGGTGGGGATGCCAATGGGCTGGCGTGCCGGATCTGTGGTCATGCCTGTCTGTGTGCGGCATTCCGGACAGGGTGCACCAGACACGACAGCAGCCCCGGACGGATCCGGGGCTGCTGGTGACACGGCCCTGCGCTGGTCCTACTCCGCGGCGGGCTTTGGCGGGCAGTCTGCCGGGTCTCCGGGCCAGGAGACGGACCAGGCGAAGGCCGACATGGCCGCCTCGGCCTTCGTCAGTGCTTCCGTGAGGGACGCAGCGTGCTCGAGTCGCCGGTCAGCCCAGCCCCGGACGGAGTCCGTGGCTCTACCCAGCCGTTCACGGCTATGCGCGGCCCGCTGGTCCTCTTTGTCGGCCTCCTCGGCCAGGTGGGCTGATTCTGCGGCCGCCAGGGCAGCGATGGCCGGCGGGAGCGGGGCTCCCCGTTCGGCGTCCAAGGTTGCGGCCTGGGCCCTCAGCTTCGCCGCGGCGGCCGCGTGCTCCTTGAGCCCGTCGCCGTAGATCCGGTAGCCGGCAGCATCCATCAGCGCCCCGTGCGCCCGCTGAACGACCGGCAGCGGGGCGCCGGCGTCAACAGCGGCCAGCAGCTCCCGGGCGTAGCGTTCGTCGGCCCGGTTCTGGTTCATCGACGTGCGGGCTTTCCGGGCCGTGTAGTCCAGCTCCTTGCGTTCTGCTCCGTCCCGGACCGGGGAGAGGATCGCCCACGGCGGCTGTTTCCCGGAAGTGATGGCTTCCCGGGTCCAGGTGCGCTGGTTGAGGATCTCGCGGGTCTTCTGGTCCGCCAGGTACCGGTTCGCTGCCACCGGGTCCAGCGGCCTGAAGTAGCTGGTGACGTAGGACGGGTCTTCGAAGTCGTCATCGTCCCGGATATGGGTCGGGAGCGCAGGGATGACGTTCTCCTGGATGCAGTCGTTACATGTCCCGCAGTCACCGTCGCCGGAGGCGGCGCACGCCCGGTTGTGGGAATTGCCGTTACGCGTGGTCACGGCGATCACCGGGTCGCCGGTCGTTTCGTCTGCCTCCACGGAGAAGCCCGCGGTGCGGCCCAGGTTGACCCCGGTCAGGCCGGCGAGGTCACGGAGCTTCTCCTCGGACGGCGGCCGGGTGTTCTGCCAGGGGCCGTGGGCGGCTTCGTAGTCCTCCAGCGGCTTGAAGAACTCCTCGTACGCCTCATCGAAGGACGCCCCGGC
>DASWAW010000124.1:0-26785 GCA_036390955.1 Arthrobacter sp. | reverse complement strand
TTGGAGATGGTGTAGACCTCGTCCAGGCCGGTGGCGAGGAGGAGCTGGCGGGCCAGCAGCTTGGTGATGGCGCGGTTGACGACGTCGGAATCGCGGAGGGCGTCCTGCTGGCCGGCCGGCTGGTAGTGGGCCACGAGCTCGGCGATTTCCTCGCGTGTGATCGTCGGATCGGTCTGGGCCGTGACATGGCGGTCCAGGAGCAGGCGCAGGCGCAACAGCACGATGGTTTCCACCCGGCTTAGGGCCCGCTGCTGGCGCAGGATGCTGGAGCGGGTGCCGCCGCCGATGGCTTCCGGGTCAACCGGGCGCAGGACGGCCACCTTGCGTTCGTGGTCCAGCTGCAGGGTCAGGAACAGCTCGGACAGGCGGCTGCGCAGGATCAGCTGGTTGTCCAGCAGCGTGGTCCACAGCTTTTCGTCCCGGCCGCCGTCGACGTACGGGCCTTTGAGGAGCTTCACGAGGGCCTGGCGGACCTTCATCGGGAGCACGCCGGTGTCCCCCGGGAAGAGCGCCGCGCCGTCGACGAAGGTGTCGCGCGGGGTGACCGCGAAGGGGTCGGCATGGACGTGCCGGGCAGGCTCCGCGGCAGCCGCCGCACCAGGCTCCGCAGGAGCCGCCGCACTTTCGGCTGGCGCAGCCGTATCTTCGGCTGGCGCGGCCGTGTCCTCCGGGGCTGTTTGGGGAAGTTCAGTCATCTTCAGTCCTTCTTAAGCGTGACGACCGGCAGGTACGCGGTGCGCGTGGAGCCGTCGATCTGTTCGAAGTCGAGAGTGTCCCAGCCCTCGCGGTCGAAGCCGGCGCCGGCGTGCAGGGCGTGGGAGAGCAGGGCGCGGATCGAATTGATGTGGCGTTCCCCGGACGGGAGCTGCCCCCAGGCCTCGGCCAGCGTGGAGGCTCCGGCGAACGCGGAGCGGATCGCCTCGGGGCTGGCTTTGCCGGTCCGCGGCGAGCGCACCCGGTCCGAGTCACTGAAGGCGATCGGGTCGGCCAGCCTGGGCGGGGCCGCGAACTCGTCCGGGTCAAACAGCTTCACCATGGCCAGGGATTCGAAGCCGGCGTTGAACAGCACCGGGCCGCGGACCAGTCCGGGGCGTTCCCGCTCGTAGGGCAGGGACCGGATGGCCTGCTCGGCCTCCCGGAGGACCTTGCGGAGCCGGACGGACTGGCGGAAGTCGTCGCTCTGGACATAGGTGTTCAGGCTTTCGCTGAGCTTGCCGTAGATCCGCTGGATCTGGCTGTGCTGGGTCCGCAGTTCCGCCACGAGGTTTTTCAGGGTCTCGCGTTCCTCGTGGCTGAGGTCGTCCGCGAACTGCCGGCTGAGCACCTCGCCGATCGCCGACCGGAAACGCAGCTGCTGTTGCGGGTCCTCCAGGAATGCGGTGAAGGAACGGAAGGTCCTCCCCTCCGGGCTCTGCCGGAGCCGCTTGTCCGCTGCCAGCACCTGGGCCATCGTGGCGCCCTTGCTCAGGGACTCTTCGATGATCTGGTTGCGGAGCTCCCCCACCAGCTCCTCGATCCGGTCTCGCATCTTCTTGTAGTCCGCGGGCAGGCTCGCAGCGAGGTCCAGGATGTTCCCGGCGGCCTCCACGGCCTCGTCGTCGTCGAGCAGGCCGTCAAAATCACCGGAACTGATGTCCTCGATCAGCTGGCGCCGTTCGCCGATCTCCTCCTCGAGGGACTCCAGCCGGGCGCTCTGGTCCGGGTTGGTCTCATTGGCGAGCTTCTCGACGTCGCCCAGCAGCGTGCCGAGCCGTGACCCGTTGAGGGTGGAGCGTTCGCTGGAGAGGCTGTCCAGGAAGGCAAGCACCCGGGCGGCGGGCTCGGTGACCTCGTACACGATCTGCCCGGACTGGTTCCGCCGGGTCAGGAAGTTCTTGCGGGTCCACTCGTCGCCGAAGGTCTTCCCGTTGGCGGTGCCGCCCAGCCCCGGGTCCTGGCGGCGGAGCTGCTCAAGGAAGGCGTCGACGTCGGCGTGGAACTGTTCGAGCGGAAGCTGCGGCTGCGTGCGGGTGAAGGATGCCTGGAGCACGGCAATCACCCAGGGCGCCGAGCGGGTCAACGCCCAGGCGGGACCCTTCGTGAGAAGTTCGAGGTCCCGCAGCCGGGCGCTGATGGCGTCGGCGGAGGACAGAGCGGAGCGGGACACGCACCCTCCTAACTTCTGCCGTGGGATCTGGATCGGGCAGTGAATACGGAAAACTGCCAGCTACAAGGTTAACGCAGGCCCCGGCTGTCATTCCCGGCCGCGCACCGCGAGCCCACCGCAACCGCCCCGTGACCTACGCCCCGGTAGCATTTCGATCCCGTATCAAGAACCGCGGCGCGGCCTGCGGACTCTGGCGAGCCCACTTCCGGCACCCTACGCTCGGGCTACTGATTCAGCCGAAGCAATGGTGCAGGGGGAAGAATGCAGTTCGACCTAAGCGCAGTGGAAACGGCAACGCTGGTGTTCGTGGGAACGCTGGTTTTTGCCCTGGTAATCACGCTCTTCATGATGACGGCGTCGTTCGCGGCCCTGGTGCTGGTCGGCGTTGGCCGGCTCGCCTGGATCATCGTGGCGAATGTCCTGCTGGGGCTCGTCCACGGCATCAACTACGCCTGGGACCGGCTGGTCCATCACGCGTCCACGGTTGAGCTTCCGGGTGACCTCGTCGGGGATATCGCCGCCGAGATTATGGGCCAATCGGCCCCTAGTACGGGCACCTACCCGCGGGTAGTATTGCGGGACAGCTGAAGGGTCCTCCACCCACGGCGGATCCAGGGCTCGAGCCGGTCACCCCGGTTAGAGGAGATGCCCGATGAGCTCCGCCGTTGAGAATCCAGCCACTGACAATCCAGCCGACAGCCCCGCCGCGATGGTCCCGGTCCCGCCCGAGGCGATCGGTCCCGACGCCACCGCGGCCGACGCGCGGGCCATCGCCGAGGCCGCCCGCGAGACCAGCTGGGACCGGCCCAGCTTCGCCAAGGGCCTGTACCTGGGCAGCTTTGACCTCGGCCTGATCCACCCCTGGCCGGAAGCCCCGGCGGACGACGTCGAACGCGGTGAAGCGTTCATGGCCCGCTTGACCGACTGCTGTCGCACGATGTCCGGGCGTACCATTGAGCGCGATGCGCTGATCCCCGACAAGTACCTCAAGGACCTCGCCGACCTGGGGGTCTTTGGCATGAAGATCCCCCGCGACTACGGCGGGCTTGGCCTCTCGCTGGTCTATTACGGGCGGGCGCTGGGGCTGCTGGGTTCCGTCCATCCCAGCCTCGGCGCCCTGCTCTCCGCGCACCAGTCCATCGGCGTCCCCGAACCGGTCAAGGTCTTCGGGACCCCGGCGCAGAAACAGGAATACCTGCCGCGCTGCGCCGCCGGCGCCATTACCGCTTTCCTGCTGACCGAACCCGACGTCGGCAGCGACCCCGCCCGGATGGGCAGCACCGCCGTCCCCTCGGAGGACGGCGAGTCCTACGTCCTGGACGGTGTAAAGCTCTGGACCACCAACGGCGTGATCGCCGAACTCGTGGTGGTGATGGCGGTGGTCCCCTCCCACACCGACCCTGACGGCACGGTCCACAAGGGCGGCATCAGCGCCTTCGTCGTGGAGATGGACTCCCCCGGCATCACGGTGGAAAACCGCAATGCCTTTATGGGCCTGCGCGGCATCGAGAACGGGGTCACCCGCTTCCACCAGGTCCGGGTGCCCGCGGCCAACCGGCTGGGCCGCGAGGGACAGGGGCTGAAGATCGCGCTCACCACGCTCAATACCGGCCGACTCGCCCTTCCGGCACTCTGTGTCGCCTCCGGCCGGTGGAGCCTGAAGATCGCCCGGGAATGGTCCAACGCCCGCACCCAGTGGGGCCGGCCGGTGGGCAAGCATGAAGCCGTGGGCAAGAAGATCGCCTTCATAGCGGCCAGCGCCTTCGCCCTGGACGCCGTCTTCGAGCTGTCCGCCGAAATGGCCGACGCCGGGCAGAAGGACGTCCGGATCGAGGCGGCCCTGGCCAAGCTGTGGTCCACGGAGATCAGCTGCCGGATAGCCGACGAGCTGGTGCAGATCCGGGGCGGCCGCGGTTTCGAAACCGCAGACTCGCTCGAGGCCCGCGGCGAGCGGGCGGTGCCGGCCGAGCAGCAGCTCCGCGACCTGCGGATCAACCGGATCTTCGAGGGATCCTCGGAGATCATGAAACTGCTGATCGCCCGGGAGGCCGTAGACGCACACCTCGCAGCCGCCGGAGACCTCGCCTCCGAGGACGCCAGCCTCTCCGACAAGGCCCGCGCCGCCGTCGGCGCGTCCGGTTTCTACGCGAAGTGGCTGCCCAAGCTCGTTGCCGGCGCGGGCATGGATCCGCGTTCCTACAGCGACTTCGGCCGGCTTGCGAAGCAGCTGCGCTTCGTCGAGCGGTCCTCCCGGCGGCTGGCCAGGCAGACCTTCTACGGGATGGGGCGGTGGCAGGCGAAGCTTGAGCACAAACAGGCGTTCCTGGGCCGGATTGTGGACATCGGGGCCGAACTGTTCGCGATGGCCGCCGCCTGCTCCCGGGCGGAAATGCTGCTGCGGACCTCCCCGGAGAAAGGCGCCTCCGCCTATGAACTCGCCGAGGCATTTTGTGAACAGGCTCGGGTACGGGTGGACGAATACTTCGATCAGCTCTGGAGGAACACGGACGACGGCGACCACATGCTCTCCCGCAAGGTCCTGGCCGGCGACTACGAGTGGCTGGAGGCCGGAGTCCTGGACCAGTCCGAAGGCACCGGACCCTGGATTGCCGACGCCAGCCCCCGCGCCTCGGTGAAGGAGAACCTGCACCGGAGGTACCGCTGACGGGGCGCGTTACCCCGTCCCCGCCACCCCCATAAATAGTAAGTATCCTTGCTACCTTTGGCTGCCCGTGGTTAGGTGGACCCGAGGCCTGTACACCGGCCTCCGCCTTGCCGTGCCCGGCCCAAATTACGGGCGCGGGTCATTCAGTGAAAGTGAGCAGTCCCCATGAGCAACCCAACAGGCCCCGAAGATCGCACTCCCCGGCGCGCCCGTGACGAGGATGGGGCCGTGAGCCAGGAAGCCCGGATCCACGACGCCCGGCACGATGCTCCCCGCCACGAGGCCGCCTCCACCAACGACACCCGCGCCATCCCGACCGATGCCGCTGCCGGTGCGCCCACCAGGGTCCAGTCCGTGGTCCACACGGAACCGGTCCCCACGGAACCGACCCGAAGCCAGCCCGTAACGGCCGTGCGCCACGACGGGCCCGCACGCGAAACTGCCGCGGGTGACACCCTGGTCGAACGCGACACTTTGGTCGAAGAGGTTCCCACCCGTGAAACCGTGGTGGCACGCGAAAGGAAGCAGTTCGGTGGCATCCAGATCGGTTCGGCCTTCTTCGGCTGGCTCGCCGCCACCGGCCTGGCTGTGCTGCTCACTGCGCTGGTCGCCGCCGCCGGCACCGCCGTCGGGCTCGCCACGAACACGGATGTCAACGCAACGGTCACGTCCGGCAACGAAACCGTGGGACTTGTCGGCATCATCGTGCTGCTGGTGATCCTGTTTGTGTCCTACTTCGCCGGCGGCTACGTCGCTGGCCGGATGGCGCGCTTCAACGGCGCCAAACAGGGCTTCATGGTGTGGATCTGGGCCCTCATTGCCGCGGTCGTCGTCGCCATCCTCGGTCTCGTGGCGGGCCAGAAATTCAATATCCTGGCCCAGCTCAACAGCTTTCCGCGCATCCCCGTCAACGAGGGCGAACTGAACGGCACCAGCATCATCGCTGCAGTGGTCGTGGCCGCAGTGGCCCTGGTTGGCGCTGTCCTCGGCGGAACCGCCGGCATGCACTTCCACCGCAAGGTGGACCGCGCCGGGTTCGCCCCGGTGGACACGGCCAAGGAAAGCTAAGGCAGGATCGTCCGGAAACTGCCGGGCGTCGGGCAACGTTGCCCGGCGCCCGTCGCTGTGTGGGCGCCCGTCGCTGTGGGCGCCCGTTGCTGTGGGCGCCCGTTGGCCCTGCGGTCTTAGATGGTCCTCAGGCGCCCGGTCCTTTCATGACGTAGCCGGACACATCCGCGATGATCTGCACGGCGCTGTCGGACATGTTCGCCACCGTGACTTTTCCATCCGCGCCCACAGGCACGTACGCCATGTTCGCCACCGTGGTCCATGACCCGCCGTAGTTGAGGTTGGACGTGCCAGGCTTCGGCGTTCCGGATGCGTACGCGGTCAAGTAGCCGTTTCCCTCGGCCTCTGTCACGGTCAGGTTCACCCAGACACCGGCCACATTGGCCGGCACACCGTTGGCATTTGCCACCTGGATGGACACTGTTCCGAAGCCGGCCACGGGACCCGTGGACGTCCGGGTGTCGAGGAACCGTGTGGGGGAGAACGTTCCGTAGGCCCCGGGTCCTGGTGCTCCGCCGCGGAAGTATCCGGCCACATCGGCGATCAGCTGGACGGATCCGGTCGAGGTGTTCGTCAGCGTGACCTTTCCGTCGGGGCCCAGCGGCACGACGGTGAGGTTGGGTACGGTTTCCTGTTCCTTGTAGTTCACGTTCGAGGCATTCGGTTTCGGTGAGCCAGAGGGATGCGCGGTGATGAACCCGTTCGATGTCGGCTCGGTGACGGTCAAGTTCATGACAACGGCAGCCGCATCGGCCGGGATGCCGTTCGCGCCCCCGACCTGGAACGACACCGAACCACCCGGTTGGACTTTGGCTGACTTTCGCGTATCCAGGAACCGCGTCGGCGAGGGCAGTGCCTCAAAAGCTCCGGCCACCTGCGGCGTACCGCCTTGGAAGTAGGCGGTCACATCAACGATCAGGTTCACCTCAGAAAAATTTGAAAAATTCTGCACCGTGATCTTGCCGTCGGCCCCCACGGGGACGACCGCCTGGTTGGCCACGGTTTGTCCGGCCGCAAAGTTCACGTTGGACGCATCGGGTTGGTTTGTCCAGTAGGGGTAGGCGGTCACGTATCCAAAAGATCGGAACAAATATGGCCAGGTCGGTCCGGTCACCGTGAGGTTTATGACCACTGCCGAGGCATCCGCAGGGATGCCGCTGATCCCCGCCACCTTAATGTTTACCGAATCGCCCGCGACCACGTTTCCGGACGAGGTCCGTGTATCAAGGAACCGCGTGGGTGCGATTGCCACCGCCGTGCCCGGCGCAGTTGCAGCCGCAGGCAGCGGGACGGATGTTGCCTTGGACTGTCCGGAAACCGCAGCGGCCTGCGCGGCGGGGGGCCCCAGCAACGCCAAAGCTGACAACAGGACGACGCCGAGAACCGGAACGCGTGCCGCAAATCGTGGTCGACCAAACAAGAATCCCCCATTCTTGCCACCAAACGGTGGCGCCACCCTGCCTCTCCGATCGGGCAGGCAAGCGGAGCCTATCCACTCGATGGAATAAAGACAATGGACTTCACGTGATTGGCGCCGAAGCTGCGGGCGTGTCACCTGCGGCACGGCCGGCGATGGTCAGGTGAAGCCCCGACCCCCGGGCACACGTCATTTGAGACGTGTCGCCTCGGCGCCTGCGACGGCATCAAGGTAATACCAGCGGCGGTCGACCCGGAGGAAGCGGCTCGTCTCGTGGTGGACGCCGCGTTCGCCGCCGTGCCGGAAATGCGCCCTGAACTCCACGGTGCCTTCCGTGTCCAGCGGGCCGCCGCGGGCAGTGGACACGATGTCCAGCCGCCGCCACCGCATCTCCGGGTCCAGGTCGAGTCCGGCCGGCCGGGTGTCCGGGTGCCATGTCCGCAGCAGGTACCCGGCATCGAGCACGACGAACGCGGTGTAACGGGACCGCATCAGCTGTTCAGCCGTCGGAGCCTCCGCCGCGCCGCCGAGGAAGCGGCCGCAGCACTCGCCGTACTGCTCCCCGGACAGGCAGGGGCAGTTGCCCTGGAACGGGGCCGGGTTCGGCTGGGCGCGGGGTCCGGGACTGGCGGGTGGGGGTGTCACATCTGTCCTTCCGGCGAAGCCGGACCACGCCGGCTGGGCTCCTTCCGACTATAGACGCACGGTCCGGCGGGGCTGAGGCGGCGGAACCTATAACAGCTTTGACACGTCTCCACCAAGAGGCCGCATGCCTGCGTGTCCGCGGAAAAAAGTACGTATTGTTAAGGGGTGCCGTTGCCCGTCACTCAGGACGGGACACGTCGCGGCGAGGCCAGTTAGGAGAGGTGAAATGGGAGATCCGACAACCATTGCCCTCAACCTGACCTTCCTCGGCACCCTGGGAGTGGCGCTCGTCATGTTCTTCGGTCTCTTCCTCGTCTTTGTGGCCACGCTCGTGATTGCGGGCCTCGGCCGGCTGGTCGCCGTGACCGTCGTGGCCGTGGGACGCGGGCTCTTTCGGTCCGGCAGCAGAGCCGAACGAATTGCCGCACCCGGCCGGCAGGACCGCCCCGTCCGGACCATCGGTGCCACCCGGCAGCTTCAGCCCCCAAGGGCTGCCACCCCGGCGAAGGCTGCCAAACTAGCCAAACCCGTAAAACCCGCCAAACCAGCCAAGAAGGAACCCGTCCTGTCACCGGACTGGGCTGCCGCCGTCGCGCAGGCCGATGCCCGCGCCGCCGCCCGGTCCAAGGCGGAAGCTGCGCCGGAAGTCAAGGTTTCGGTCCGCGAACTGCCCAGCCCCACGGCTCCGGCACAGGACGTAGCCGCGGTGGCGCCACTGGTGGCATCAGCCACAGACCGGAACGGCCAGCTCGGCACGGTCCCGCCGGCCTTCAAGAAAGCCCCCATGCCCGCCGCGAAGTCCCTGCTGGACACGGGCTCGCTGGTTTCCCTTCCCGGCCGGCTGCCGCTGCCCAGGAAGACCCTGGGCAGTCCGCCGAACCAACAAATGCCCAAGCCCCGGGCCCAGGAGCGCAAAGCGGGCTGAGGCCTTACCCCGGGCAGGCAAGTCGGCTACGGTGAAACCCATGGAATTCAGATACCTCGGGAACAGCGGCTTCAAGATTTCGGAAATCACCTTCGGCAACTGGCTCACGCACGGTTCCCAGGTGGAGAACGAGGTCGCCACCCAGTGCGTCCGGGCCGCCCTCGACGCCGGTATCAGCACCTTCGACACCGCGGACGTCTACGCCAACACAGCCGCGGAGACCGTACTTGGCAACGCCCTCCAGGATGAGCGGCGGGAATCGCTGGAAATCTTCACCAAGGTCTTCGGACCCACCGGCCCCAAGGGCCACAACGATCTTGGCCTGTCCCGCAAACACATCCTGGAAGCCATCAACGGCTCGCTGACCCGGCTGCAGACGGACTACGTGGACCTCTACCAGGCGCACCGCTACGACTACGAAACCCCGCTGGAAGAGACCATGCAGGCCTTCGCGGACATCGTGCGGCAGGGCAAGGCCCTCTACATCGGTGTCAGCGAATGGACGGCCAGCCAGATCCGCGACGGCCACGCCCTAGCTAAGGAACTCGGCTTCCAGCTGATCTCCAACCAGCCGCAGTACTCCATGCTGTGGCGGGTCATCGAGGCCGAGGTGATTCCGACGTCCGAGGAGCTTGGCCTGTCGCAGATCGTCTGGTCGCCGATGGCGCAGGGTGTGCTGAGCGGGAAGTACCACCCCGGCAAGCCGGCCCCGGAGGGCAGCCGCGCCACGGATTCCAAGGGCGGCTCGAAAATGATCGAGCGCTGGATGTCCAACGAAGTCCTCACCGGCGTGCAGCAGCTCAAGCCGATCGCGGACGAGGCCGGGCTGACCATGGCCCAGCTGAGTATCGCCTGGGTGCTGCAGAACAAGAACGTCGCCTCCGCCATCATGGGCGCATCCCGGCCGGAGCAGATTGAGAAGAACGTGGCGGCCGCCGGCGTGAAGCTGGACACCGGGATCATGGAGAAGATCGACGCCGCGATCGGCCCGCTCGCCGAACGCGACCCGGCGCAGACCAAGTCGCCCGCATCCCGGGAGGCATAGGCCCATGACCGGCGCGCCGACGCTCGCCGTCACCGGTTCCACCGGACACCTGGGCGGACTGGTGGCCCGGCAGCTGGCCGACGCCGGCAGCCCGCAACGGCTGCTCGTGCGCGATCCCAGCCGGGCGCCCGAGCTGGAAGGCTCGGTAGCCGGCGTCGTCACCTACACCGATCAGGTGCTCGCGAAAGCGGCCCTCGAGGGGGTGACGACGCTCTTTATGGTCTCCGCGGCCGAGGCCGAAGACCGGCTGCAGCAGCACTGCACCTTCGTGGATGCGGCGGCCGCGGCCGGCGTGCAGCACGTCGTCTACACCTCGTTCTTCGGCGCGGCGGCTAATTGCACCTTCACCCTCGGCCGGGACCACTTCGCCACCGAGGAACACATCAGGGCCTCCGGGATGGATTTCACCTTCCTGCGGGACAACGTCTACCTGGACTTCCTGCCTTTGCTGGCCGGCGGGGACGGTGTTATTCGTGGACCCGCAGGAGACGGCGCCATCGCGGCCGTTGCCCGCGCGGACATCGCCCGTTCCGCCGTAACGGTGCTCCGGGATCCCGCCCTGCACATCGGCAGAACGTACGACCTGACCGGGCCGGATGACATCTCGCTGGCCACGGCCGCGGGCCTCCTCACCGCCGGGACCGGCCGGACCATCACGTTCCACCACGAAACGCTCGAGGAGGCCTACGCCTCGCGCGCCTCCTATGCGGCGCCCCCGTGGCAGGTGGACGCATGGGTGAGCACTTACACGGCGATCGCGGCCGGCGAACTGGCCGGGCCGACCTCTGCCGTCCACGAACTCACCGGCCGTGAACCGCTGGGCCTGGCGCAGTTCCTCGCCGAGTCGCACACGATCTAGCTGCGGGACCGGCCCAGTATTGACGGCTTCCCGGCTGCGGCGTAGACCTGAATACGGGTGACACCGGTCCAATGCCGGGCTGGTCCGGAACAGAATCGCAGTGCCATGCCAAAGCAGATGTCGCGACACTCATCCATCCTGAAGACACCGCGCCACGGCCGGAAGCTCACGCCGCACCCCGGTGAACCGAGCCATGGCCCCCTCACGGCGGAGGAACTCCAGCTCGCCGTGCGGAACCATTCCATGCCGCTGGAGGCGCTGCGGACCGACACCACACCGCCCGGGCTGCACTATGTGCTGACCCACTTCGACATCCCGTTCATCGACGCCGAGCACTGGCACCTGCAGATCGGCGGCGCCGTGCAACGGTCCCTGGAGCTGAGCCTCAAGGCGCTCCGCCGGGCGCCGCAGATCAGCCTCCCCGTGACCCTGGAATGCGCCGGCAACGGCCGCTCCTTACTGCGGCCTCGCCCGCTGAGCCAGCCCTGGCAGCTCGAGGCCGTTGGCACCGCGGTCTGGACCGGGGTCCCGCTTGCCTTCTTGCTGGCCCAGGCCGGGGTGGAGGACGATGCCGTGGAGGTAGTGTTCACCGGCGCGGACACGGGAATCCAGGGCGGCGTCCGGCAGCAGTTCGCCCGGAGCCTTCCAATCGCCGAGGCGCTGCGGCCCGACATTGTGCTGGCGTACCACATGAACGGCAATGATCTTCCGCCGCAGCACGGCTACCCGCTGCGGCTGGTGGTCCCCGGCTGGTACGGCATGGCGAGTGTGAAGTGGCTGTCCTCCATCAAGGTGCTGACCAAGCCGTTCGACGGTTTCCAGCAGACGGTCGCCTACCGCTACCAGCAGGACGCGGACGACGCCGGCACTCCGGTCAGCTGGATCAAGGTCCGCTCGCTGATGGTCCCGCCGGGTGTGCCGGACTTTTTCACCCGGAGCCGGATGGTGCCGGCCGGGCCGGTAATGCTGACCGGCCGGGCCTGGTCCGGCGAGGGTGCGGTGCAGCGTGTCGAGGTGGGAATTGACGGCAAGTGGTTGCCGGCGCAGCTGGCCCACCCGGCCGCTCCGTTCGCCTGGTGCGCCTGGTCAATGCCGTGGGTGGCTGATTCCGGCGACCACGAGCTGGCCTGCCGCGCCACGGACGCCACGGGGGCCACCCAGCCGCTGGAGCAGGCCTGGAACTACCAGGGCATGGGCAACAACGTGGTGCAACGGATCAAGGTGACGGTTCAGTAGCCGGGCAGCCCCCGGTTCAGCAGCCCTCGAAGTCCGTGAGCACTTTGACCTTGTCAGCCGAAGCCGATGAGGGGTCGAAGGTGTAGCCCAGCCACTCCCGGGCGAGCCGGCGGGCCAGTTCCACCCCGACCACCCGCTGGCCCATCGTCAGGATCTGGCAGTCGTTGGACAGCACCGATCGTTCCACGCTGAACGAGTCATGGGCGGTGGCTGCGCGGATGCCGTCCACCTTGTTCGCGGCGATGGCCACGCCGATTCCCGTCCCGCAGAACAGGATTGCCCGGTCCGCGTGACCGTCCCGGATCAGCTCGCCGGCCGCGATGCCCACATACGGGTAGGCCCGGGTGAACTGCTCGGGTGCGTCACTGCGGTTGACGCCGATGTCGATGATCTCGCTGACCCGCGGGTCGGAGCGGAGGTCCTCGAGGATCCGGTTCTTGTAGTCGACGCCTGCCTCGTCGGCGCCCAGGATGAGCCTGATGCCCGTCATGAGCGTGCCCCCGCCGGTTGCCGGACCGCGGTGAGGTGCGGTCCCATGACGCTGAAGATCATCGCCAGGGAGGTGGCCCCCGGATCGGGAGTCCCCACGCTCTTTTCCGCGAGCGGTCGGGCGCGTCCCTTGCGCGGACGCAGGGCTGCGGTGGCTTCCGCCGCGGCAGTGGCCGCCGCCGATGCTTCCGCCCACATCAGCCCGGGTGCGCCTTTTCCGTCCGCCAGTCGGCGGAACTCTTCCGTGAACGGGATCAGGGCGTCCACCATGGTCTTGTCGCCGGTCTCGGCTTTGCCCAGCTCAACAATCCGGGATCCAAAGGACTGAACCGCGGCGGCAAGCTCGCCCGCCCCAGGGGCGCGCTGGTTGCCCAGGGACTCGCCGAAGGCCCGCAGGCCCGCACCCCACAACACACCTGAGGTGCCGCCGGCTTTGTCCGCCCAGGCGTCACCCGCCGCGACGAGCACCGCACCGGCACCCGCGCCCCGGGCCAAGGCCCCCGCAGCGGCGGCGGCTGCCGCGTCGATTCCGCGGACCATTCCCCGCCCGTGGTCCCCGTCCCCGGCAACAGCATCGAGGTCACCCAGCCGCAGTTCGGCGTCATGCAGCGCTTCTCGGGCGGCGTCGAGGGCGGCGACGCAGTTGGCGGCGTACGCGCGCGAACATTCCCCGGCCTCGAACGAGTCAGCGCCGGCGGCGTCGTCAAAGACCTCTCCGTCGGACGCGTCCCCCGTCCGAAGGAGCACCGCGCCGCGCCTGTAGGCGGGTGTTTCCGCCGGGGCCGTCCAGAGGGGTTCGAGCTCCTCGTCCAGCCACGTGACGGTCAGCGAGACGCCGGCCATGTCCAGGCTGGTCACCAGTTCGCCAACCTCCGGCATCACGAGTGTGTAACCCGCCGCTCGCAGGAGCGGGGCGACTGTCAGCCATAGCACAAACAGCTCTTCGTGCTTGGTGGCCCCGAGCCCGTTGAGGAGCACCGCGATCCGCCGGCCTGCGCCATGGGGCGTTTCCGCGAGCACGCGGGAAACAAGTTCCCGGCCGAGTTCCCTCGCGGGTGGCAGCGCCGTGTCGAAGAGTCCCGGCTCGCCGTGGATTCCCAGGCCCAGGCCCATCTTCCTGTCCGCAAGCGTGAACAGCGGCGCCTCTGCTCCCGGGAAAGTGCAGCCGTGGAAGGCGCTCCCGATGCTCCGGGTGAGGTCGTTCGCCTTGCGGCCAAGCCGGACGACGTCGGCCAGGGCCGCCCCCGCCTCGGCGGCGGCCCCCATGACCTTGAATACGGTGAAGTCCCCGGCGATGCCGCGGCGCTTGCCGGACTCCGACGGCGGGGCGCTGGCGATGTCATCCGTCACCAGGACGTTCTCCACAGCGATCCCTTCGGCAGCCAGCCGTTCGCTCGCCATCGCGAAATTCATGACGTCGCCGGCGTAGTTTCCGTATGCGAAGACGACGCCGGCCCCGTTCTCCGCGGTCTTCGCCACGGAATACGCTTGCTGCGCCGAGGGCGAAGTGAAGATGTTCCCCACCACGGCGCCGTCGGCCAGTCCTGCACCAATGAGTCCGGCGAAGGCCGGATAGTGGCCCGAGCCGCCGCCGGCCAGCACGGCAACTTTGGGGCTGTGGGAGCGGCGGCGGCGGACGGCACCGCCCGGCACTTGCCGGACCAGGTCCGAGTGGAGGTCGCAGAAGCCTGCGAGGGCTTCCTCGGCAAAGTCGGAAGGGTCGTTGAATATTCTGGTCATTGTGGGGCTCTCCAGGCTGCGGTTGCGAAGGCTGCTAGTGGATGTGGCTTCCGCCGTTGATGTCGATGGTGGTTCCGGTGAGGTATGCAGATTCATCGGAGGACAGGAACGTGATGACGGCCGCGATTTCCTCGGTGCTGGCGTTCCGGCCGACGGGAATGCCGGCGTTGATGGCGGCTTCCTGTTCCTCCGTGCTGCCCACGCGGATGTTGGTGTCCACCGCGCCGGGGGTGATGGCGTTGACGGTCACACCGGTGCTGCCGATTTCGCGGGCAAGCGCCTTGGTGAAGCCGAGGATGGCGGCCTTGGCAGCGGAGTACGGGACCTTGCCGAAGACGCCGCCGCCGCGCTGGGCCGAGACGGAGGACATGTTGACAATCCGGCCCCAGCCGCCGGCGATCATGTCCGGCAGGAAAGCCTTGGTGACGAGGTACGTGCCTGTGGAGTTCACGGCCATGACCTTGTTCCACAGCTCCAGCGTGGTTTCCAGGAACGGCACGGGCGAGGTGATGCCGGCGATGTTGGCCAGGGCGCCGACCGGGGGGAGATGGCCGGAACCGACTTCGGCCGCCACAGCCCGGTAGGCGGCGTTGACGGAATCCTCGCTGGCGACGTCGATCTCGTGGCCGAACGCGGGAACGTTGAATTCGTTGCCGATGTCGGCGGCCACCTTGGCGGACTTCTCGCCGTCGAGGTCCAGGATCACGACGGCCCAGCCGTCCTTGGCGTAGCGGCGCGCGGTGGTGATGCCGATGCCCCGGTCCGAGGCGGCTCCGGTCAGGACGGCGGTGCGCTGGATAGTGTTGCTCATGATGCTCCTTGAGTGGTGTGTTGTGTTGCAGGGATCAGATGAGGTCGGTGATGAAGCTGGCGGCCTTGGTGGCCGCGGCAGGGCGTTCCTCGTGGGTGACGTCCCGGGTTTCGAGTTCGAGCGAGAAATGGCCGGTGTAACCCTGCGCGGCGAGGGCCCGGAGCCCTGCCGCAAAGTCCGCCTGGCCGTTGCCGATGCTGAGGTTGATGTTTCCTGGAACGGCGTCCCGCAGATGGACATGGGAAATCCGGCCCTCGTGGCTCCGGAGGTACTCGAGGGGGTCCTCGCCCGCGGCCACAATGTGGCTGAAGTCCATGACGATTCCGACGCCGGATCCCGCCAGCCGCTGGGCCAGCAGTTCGGCGCGTTCCAGGCTCCGGCAGATCCGGAGGAAGTGCAGGGATTCGGTCCAGAGCTCGACGCCGAATTCGGCTGCGCGCTGCCCGGCCCGGATCAGCCCGGCGGCGATGGTGTCCAGGTCCTTCTCGAGGCTCCGGACCGGTTCGTGGCTCAGGGCTCCGCAGGGAAGGACCAGTGCCTTGGCGCCGGTGCCGGCGGTGAGGGTGAGCAGCGAATCCAGGTGCCGTTCGCGGGCCGCTTGCCCGCCGGCGTCGAGCACGGCGTTCAGGTCCCCGATGTCTCCGTTGACCGAGCGGACCCGCAGCCCTGAGGCGACGACGTCGGCCGTCACCGCGGCGACAGCACCGGCGTCGAGCTCGTAGGGGACGTGATCACAGACGCCGGGGAGCGCGCCAAGGTCGGTTTCCTCGAAGCCAAGGTCCGTCAAGGTGCGCAGCGCCGTGCGCAGGTCCTGGTGCCGGAAGCTGATGGACGAGCAGCCGAGTCGGGAGTTGAACATCGTCGTTGATCCTCTGGTTGCGCCCGGGGGCGGTGGTGATGCAGGCCACACTACAGAAGTTGACTGTCAACAGTCAACCTTGGAAGTTGACTGTTGACATTACGCTATGGCGCGGGTCACACTGGCGTATCATTTGTTAACAGTCGACAGTGATGGCGCCAAGCGTCAGTCGCTCTTCGAAAGGGATTCACAATGAGCAAAGAAGCTCTGACCATGCGGGGCCCGATCCACGGCACCAAGGATGCAAGGCGGGTCGCGATCGGCTCCGGTGTCGGCGCGGTGATCGAGACCTATGACTTCATCGGTTTCGGCACGGCAGCCGCCCTGTATTTCGGCACGGCCTTCTTCCCCACCGGCGACCCGGTGACGGGAACCCTCGCCGCCTTCGCCACCCTGGGCGTCGGGTTCGCTGCCCGTCCCATCGGCGGCATCATCGGCGGCCACCTCGGTGACAAGCTTGGCCGCAAGCCCGTTCTCGTGGCATCCCTGATCCTCATGGGCATCGCAACCTTCATGATCGGCCTGCTCCCGACCTACAGCCAGGTCGGCCTGCTGGCCCCCGCGCTGCTCGTCTTCGTCCGGATCGTCCAAGGCCTGGCCTTCGGCGCCGAGTGGGGCGGCGCGATCCTGATGAGCTACGAACACGCCCCGTGGAAGTCCAAGGGCAAGTACACGGGCATCGTCCAGGCCGGCTTCCCGGTGGGGCTCCTGCTGGCCAACCTGGTGTTCCTCTTCAGCGTCCAGCTGGGCGGCGAACTGGCCTGGCGCATCCCGTTCCTGGCCAGCATCGTGCTCGTCGCCGTCGGCCTCATCATCCGTTCCAAGGTCCCCGAGTCCCCCGTCTTTGACGAAGTCAAAGACAGCGGCGACATCGTGAAGTCTCCAATTGTCGAGGTCATCAAGACCGACTGGCGCAACATCGTCAAGGGCATCGGCCTCCGCATCGCCGAGACCGCCGGCTACGCCGTCTCCATCACCTACATGATTTCCTACCTCAACGGCCAGCACCTGGCTGACAAGACCCAGACCCTCGTGGCCCTCTGCATCGCCTCGGCCATCGGCATCTTTGCCACCCAGGCCTGGGCCCGCCTCACGGACAGGATCGGCCGCCGCCCCCTCTACATCTGGTCCTGCGCCTTCGCCCTGCTTTTCGGCCTCCCCATGTTCCTGCTGGTCAACACCGGCCTTTTCATCCTGATCATCGCGACCCTCGTGATCTCCTACGCCGTGTGCCAGAACTCCCTCGCCGGCGCCCAGGGCGCCTGGTTCCCGGAGCTCTTCCAGGCCAAGACCCGAGCCTCCGGCGCCTCGCTGGCCTACCAGATCTCGGCCATGGTCTCCGGCTTCACCCCGTTCATCACCACCCTGCTGTTCGTCAGCTTCGGCTGGATGGGGCCGGCACTGCTCTTCAGCCTCTACGCCGCCATTGGCCTCTGGGCCGCCGTCTTCACCCGGGAAACCTGGGGCAAGCGTGAGCGCCAGCTCGCGGACGAGGCGAGCAAAAGCGCCCCCGAGTCGGTGAACGTCTGATGCCGGCGACTCAGACGCTGCACACGGACGCGCGCATTCCCGGCG
This sequence comes from Arthrobacter sp., assembly GCA_036390955.1. Taxonomy (GTDB): domain Bacteria; phylum Actinomycetota; class Actinomycetes; order Actinomycetales; family Micrococcaceae; genus Arthrobacter. The sequence goes on along the minus strand of DASWAW010000124.1, from coordinate 9,305 downwards.
GGACCGCAACCGAGCGCACGCTGCGGGTCAGCAGCGCCGCGTACCGGATCCGACACCATGCCCTGAACATGGGCGAGGTCCAGGGCCAGGGCTACGTGGGCCAGGCCCTGGGCGCGGCGGACATGCTCGCCGCCGTCTACGCGGACCAGCTCCGGTTCCGCGCCGGCGACCCCGAATGGGAGGGCCGGGACCGGTTCCTGCTCTCCACCGGCCATTACGCGATCGGGCACTACGCGGCCCTCGCCGAGGCCGGGATCCTCCCCGTCGAGGAACTCGACACCTACGGCTCGGACGACTCCCGGCTCCCGATGTCCGGGATGTCCACCTACACGCCGGGCATGGAAATCTCCGGCGGCTCCCTGGGCCACGGCCTCTCCATCGCGGTCGGCATCGCTCTGGGCCTGCGCTACCAGGGCTCCGAGGCGAGGGTCTACAACTTCCTCTCCGACGGCGAACTCGACGAAGGCTCCACCTGGGAGGCCGCAATGGGCGCCCACCACCACCATCTCGGCAACCTCACGGCCATGGTCGACATCAACGCACTGCAGGCCGACGGCAAAACCGACACCGTGCTCCGCACCGAACCCGTCACCGAAAAATGGGAAGCCTTCGGCTGGTACACCCAGCGGGTGGACGGCAACAACACCGCCGCGCTCCTGGCAGCGTTCGACAACGCCGCCGCCCAGGCCGCAGCGGACGGCAGGCCCTCCGTGGTCCTGTGCGACACCAAAGTCGGACGCGGCGTCCCGCTGCTGGAGGACCGGGAGAAAGCGCACTTCATGCGCATCGAGGAACACGAATGGCAGACCTGCCGCGAGCAGCTGACCGCCGGATACGAAGGGACCACTTCAGCATGAGCACCATCACAGCAGTGAAGGGCGCAGCACCGAAGCTAAAGACCTCAGCCATGATCGCGTCCTTCGCGGACCCCGGCCAGAAGACCAGGTCCGCCCCGTTCGGGCACGCCCTGGCCAACGCCGCACAGGAGAACGACAAAATCGTCGGCCTGACCGCGGACTTGGGCAAATACACCGACATGCACATCTTCGCCCAGGCCTACCCGGAACGGTTCTTCCAGATGGGTATGGCCGAGCAGCTGCTCTTCGGCGCCGCCGCCGGCCTGGCCGAAACCGGACTGATCCCCTTCGCCTCCACCTACTCCGTCTTCGCCGCCCGGCGCGCCTACGACTTCCTCTGCCTCGACGCCGCTGAACCCAACCTCAACGTCAACATCGTCGGCGGCCTCCCCGGCCTGACCACAGGCTACGGCCCCAGCCACCAGGCCACCGAAGACATGGCCATTTTTCGCGGCATGCCCAACCTGACCATCGTGGACCCCTGCGACTCCCTCGACATCGAACAAGCCGTCCCCCAACTCGCCGCCAGCGAAGGACCCACGTACCTGCGCCTGCTGCGCGGCAACGTCCCCACCGTCCTGGACGAATACGACTACACCTTCGAACTCGGCAAAGCCAAAGTGCTCCGCGGCGGCACCGACGTCGTTTTCATCTCCAGCGGACTCATGACCATGCGCGCACTCCAGGCCGCAGACGCCCTCGCCGCGCACCACGTCGACGTCGCCGTCGTCCACACCCCCACCATCAAACCCTTCGACGCCGCGACCGTCCTCGCGGAACTCAACACCGACCGCCTCGCCCTCACCTTGGAAAACCACAGCGTCATCGGCGGACTCTTCGAAACCGTCGCCTCCGCCGTCGTCACCGCAGGCCTCGGCAAACGCGTCGTCCCGATCGCCCTCCCCGACGAATTCCTCGACGCCGGGGCCCTGCCCACCCTCCACGACCGCTACGGACTCACCGTCCAGAAAATCGTCGCAAAGGTCCTCGCAGAACTGGGATAGCTTGCGGTAACGGCAGAAGCGCGGCGCAGGCACTGACCTGTTCCGCGCTTCTGCCGTAGGATCAACAGTTAACACACCAACGGTTGACAGTAGGCTGTCAACCGTCTTCCGCGATATTGAGGACACACGCAATGGCCGGAGCTACAGCACCGCTGCTTGGACTCGAGAAGAAGAGTCTCCGCGAACAGGCATTGTCCGCACTGCGCATCGCCATTACCAGCGGCGAACTGGAGCCGGGCCGCCACCTCGTGGAGACCGAGTTGTCGGACATGCTGCAGATCAGCCGGGGAACCCTGCGTGAGGCGCTGCGCCAGCTCGAGCAGGAGGGCCTGCTCTCGGCCGGGCCGCGTGGCAGGCTGTCCGTGCGTCACCTGGACGCCAAGGAAATCCGCGACATCTTTGCGGTGCGTGCCGCACTTGAATCGCTCGCAGCCCGAACCCTGTGCGAGCTGCCGGACCGGGCGCAGGTGACCGCCTCGCTGCGGACCGCAATCGAGGCCATGGCAGCCGCGGCCAAGGCCAGCCTGGAGGAGCGGATCGAATCCGACCTTGAGTTCCACCGGACAATGTGCCGCCTCACCGGCAACGAGACCCTGCTCCATTCCTGGGAGTCCCTTGAGGGTTCCATCCGCATGTCGATCATGTACGCCGGCGTGGAGCGGGCCGTCAGCAACATGAGTGTGGACCGGCACTACGACATCGTTGCGGCGATCGAGTCCGGCGACGCCTCGCTTGCGCGGCAGACCATCCTCGAGCATATGGACGGCGCCGCGGCGAATCTGGTCGCGTAGCCCCCTAATAGTCCACGATCGCGCCGGCGGAGATGTTGACTGTTGCGTCCGTGATGGCCCCGGCCTTGTCCGAGGCCACAAAGCAGGCGACGTTTCCGACGTCGGCCAGGGTTGCGGTGCGGTTGAGGTGGGCGGCCTTGGCGATCTCCACGATGATCTCCTCGCGCCCTTCCATCTGCCACGGGATCGTCTCGATGATGCCGCCGGAGACCATCGTCACCACCCGGATTCCGTGTCTGCCGAGTTCCACGGCCCATTGGCGGCGCAGTCCTTCCATCGCATCCAGGGCCACTTTGAAGCCGCCGAGCCCGGGCATCGTCTGAGGTCCGGAGCCACCGAACATCAGTACGACCCCCGAGCGCTGCTTGATCATGTGCGTCGCCGCGGCCCGGGTGGTGAGGAAATGGGTGCGGGTGGCCAGAGTGATGGGCTGGGTGAAGTCGTTGACGTCAATGTCCATGAGTGGCTGCTGGATGTCGCCGAAGGAGATGGCGTTGAAGGAGATATCGATCCGCTTGTTCTTCCTGGCCGCGCGGTCCACAAACGCATCGACGTGTTCCTCGTTCAATGCGTCGACGACGGCGGTTTCCGCCCTGCCGCCCTCCGCCAGGATGTCCCGGGCTACTTTCTCCAGCCGCGACTCAGTGCGTCCGGCGAGGTGCACATAGGCGCCCTCCGCCGCGAACGCCCGGGCCACGGCGCCGCCGATGGAACCCCCCGCACCGTAGACCAGCGCAGTCTTGCCCTGCAGCAGCCCGCCTCCCGGCACCTGGTTGTTCAGCATGGTCGCCCGCCTCCCGCGGTGGAGTGGTGAATTCCCTCCACTATGTTCTTGCCGGGGTCCGCTGGCAAGAGGTCGCTCGGTTCACGACGCAAGGGTTCCGCGGACAATGCTCACGCTGGAGTGCGCGGGGTTGCCGTCGACCGGTTCGTCTGACACATCCACGATCGGGTACTCGCCCAGATCCAGGCCGGCCGGCACGGAAAAAGTCCCGGACTCGGAGGTCATGACCCCCAGGCTCACCAACCGGGACAGGTCCGGCGCAATCAGCCAGACCTCCTGGTAACCGCGCGCCTCGTTCTTGTCGACCCGGACCTCCAGGGTGCGCTGCCCGTCCTTGGCTTCTATGACCCGTGCCGAGCCGGTAGCGGAATGCTGGTCCACGGGCGCAAGCTTGGCCTGGGCAAGCGGGGTCACCGCCGGCTGGTACTGCTGCACGGCCCAGAAGGCCCCCGCCGCCAGCAGCGCTGTGGCCGCGGCGGCCGCCAGCCACACCCCGGGACGGCGGATCCAACCGGACCTCCCGCCCGGTTCCTGCGTCCGTCCGGTCCTTTCCTCCCGGGTCGGGAGCGGCGTTGGGGCGCCGGACGGCGCCGGTGATAGCGACGGCGGCTGAGACTGTGACGGCGGCGGGGAACCATATGACGTCCGGGATCCTAGCGGGTCGGCGGCGACAGCAGGCGAGAGCCCAAGGGCGCTGTGAATTCCTGCCCACACCTGCGTTCCCGGCGGCTCCAGAGCGGTGGTGTCCGGCGGTCCGGGCTTCGCCGCCATGACGGCGCGCCGGAGGCCACGGTACTCCGCCGCGCACTTGGCGCAGGATCGGAGGTGGTCCGCTGCGTCGTCTCCGAGCTCTTCGCCAAGGGCCAGCAGGCTCAGGGACTCCGGATCAGGATGTTGCACGGTCTACCTCCAATCGATTTCTGAGCTGGGACAGACTGCGGCGGATGTGGCTCTTGACCGTACCAAGCGGCAGGTGCAGTTTCTGTGAAATCTGTGAATGCGTCAGGTCATCGTAGAAGGCGAGCTTGAGGATTGATCCTTGCGGCTCCCCCAGCCTTTCCAGTTCCCCGTCGAGCAACAGACGGTCGGCCAGCACTTCCGCTGCTGCGTGGCCGGCGGCCCGCTCCGGGTCCGGGGAGAGTTCGACGGCGGCCAGCACCTTCCGGGTTTCGCGCATCGAGGCCGCCTGCGCGTCCGTGATCACATTCCGGGTGATGCCCACGATCCACGCCGGTAACCGTGCTTTCGCCGGGTCGAACGCAGACCGCGAGCGCCACACCCGGATGAACACTTCCTGGGTGACATCATCGGCCGCGGAGTTGTCGCGCAGCGAGCGCAGCGCAAGCGTGTGCACCAGGGGCGAGAACTGCCGGTATGCCTCTGCCAACGCCGTTTCGTCACCGGCGGCGAAGGACTCATTGAGTCCGGCGTCCCAGGCGGAAGAGGCTTCGAAAGGCGCCAAGCCCGGCTCCTTCCCGCTGCTGGTGGCGACGGTGAGCGCTGCGTCCTGGATCATGCCGGCACCGCCGTGACAATCACATTGTCGCCGTAGTCCTGTTGTTCGTCCAGCCATCGGCCGCCGCAGGTCACCAGCTTCAGCTGGGGCGGGCCGTCGCGCCGGAAGATGGACGCGCCGTCGAACGCGTCCTTCGCCATGAGTTCCACCCCGACCACCGCGCTTCCGGCGGCGGCTCCGGGGGCGGGGCCGAAGCGGTACCAGCCCGCTTGGTTGAAGGGCTCTGGGATCTCCATGGCCCCGTCAGGACTGACTCCCACCTCCACGATCGGCATGTCGATGGTGGTTCCCTCCACGGTGAGGAATCGCGGCGCCGGGGCCAACGGGGTTGCCAGCCGGTCGTCGAGGGTGCGTTCGCCGTTGACCCAGACGTCAACGGTCAGTCCGGGCACGCCGTGAAGCACGGAAAGCTGCGCGTCGGACTCGGCTGCCTGGGCGGGGCCGGCAAGGGCGAGGGCTGCCGCGATCGCCACGGCGCCTGCGGTGAAAAGGCTGGTACCCATATACATCTCCTTCAACGGCCCGCCGGGCGGCCGACTTTATTGCTGACACCCCTACTACCGGCGCAGGCGCCATTTGGATGCACATGCATGTAGATATTCTTGAAAGGAGGTGCGGGCTCGGCGACGGGCGCAGCTGCGAAGTGTTGATCAAAACTGTGCGGATGGCGCACCAAAGCGGCCGGGCGGCCCTGGTGAGCTGCCCGGCCGCGGCTGGGGACGTCCCGCGCGGGCTAGACGCGCGGCGGGCTGTCCGGCCCGGCGGGGGCTTCCGGCCCGGCGGGGGCTTCGGGCGTGTCCGGGCCGTGGGCTGCGGGCCCGCCGACACCGTAGAAGCCCGCCTGCCCATCGGCCGGCCCGACCGGGGCCGGACCCATCCCTCCAGGGACCGGCGCGTACCCTGGCCCGGCAGGAGGCACCGCAGGGGGAAATGCGAGGGCGTCCCCCGGATCCCGCGGCCCCATGTCCAGGTGGAACGGCGGGTATTCGTCGCGCATCAGGGATACGTAGGCGCCAACGCGGTAGATCCAACGGTTCAGGCCCATCAGGAAGTCGAAAAGCCCCTTTGAGTACACACCGGTGAACAGCAGAATGATGCCGGCAATGCAGACCAGCAGTCCAAGCAGCGAGCCGCCCACGCCGACCTGCACCCAATGCCCGTCGCGGTATACCCAGGTCTGGGCCGTCCCGGTTAGCAGCGCGATAATCAGCAGGTGCGGGATGGCCAGCAGCCAGGACTTCACGAGCACCAGGCCCCGGGACAGTTTCTCGGGATAGTCGACGTCGAAGTCAGCCGGGTAGTCTGTGCGCTCCAAGGTGAAGGGCGGATAAATGTCCGTGCCGAGCGCCCCGTAGGAGTAGAACGCCACGCGCCAGCTCCAGCGGATGACCCCGACGTTGAAGTTGAAGAGCGAGCGCGGGTAGCGCCCGGTGAATAGGATCGCGAACCACGCCACGATGGTGACCACGCCGAAGGCAAACCAGAGGAAGAAGAGGACGATGAAGTGCGGGATCGCCAAGAACCACTTAACCAGCCACTTCCAGCGGGACAGATTCGGGTCCAGGTAGCCGCTGAGCCGGGCGGGATAGACGACGCCGGAACCCGGCGGGACGCCCGGCATCGCGCCCGGCACTGCTCCCGACGTGTAAAGCTGGGGAGCCGACGCCCCGGTCATGGGCCGGCCCTGCCCGGGCGGGGGTTGCGGCTGCCCCGGCTGGGGCGGTCCGCTCCTGCCGCGGCCCAGCCCGGCGGCGCCAACTACAATCAGGGGAACACCGATGAGCAGGAACACGATCCCGCCGATCAACAGCCCAACGAAGACAGGCCACAGCAGGTTGGAGCGGGCTCCGGCCTTCATGTCCACGGCCAACGGGGCACTGCCGTCGGCGTTCATGATCACCACGGCCCAGCTGCCGGAGCGCAGGTCCCATTCGAGCTGCTGCTCCCCCGCGCCCGTGGCGGATGCGGCCCAAAATCCCTGGTCAGCGGGCTTCGCCGGAAGCTTGGCTCCGGCCACGTCCCGGTACTCCACCCGGAAAGGGTTGAACCGCACCTCGGTGATCTCCGAATGGCTGACGCCGTCCAGATAGGCCGCAACGTCGCTCCGCGGCCCCACCCCGATGAAGATTTCCTTGCCGGAAACCGCCGAACCGCTCAACATCAGACTTCCGACGACGCCAACCGGGACGGAGTCCGGCACGCCGCGCTCGGTCATGATGTCGAGGCGGGGAGTTGTCAGGGCGTAGGAGTTCGTGACATACCGTTCCGATGGCGTCGTGAAGTACCCGTTGTCTCGCTGCAGGTAGTTGGCGAAGCCCGCGGCACCGGCGCCCGCCAGCAGACCCAGCCCGAGGAGGGCACTGAGCGTTCCCAGCACCAGCATGACTATCCGGCCTGGTCGCATGGCCGCCGTCCTTTCAGATGACTCAGATCAGCAGACTCAACTCCGGAGTGAGGTGAGCAGGGTTCGTGCCCAGCCTGCGGCTTTCTCGATTTCGCCCTCGCGCAGTGGTCCCTCGCTGCCCAACACGAAGAAGGGCATGGGTTCGGCGATGATGTCTGCCCCGCCTGCCTTCAGGGCATGAGTGATCTTCTTGGCGGCATCCCCGTGGATGAACATCCGGACCCGGGTGTCAAAGGCCGCGGCTTTGACACCCTTGAGGGAACCGTTTCCCAGGGCAGAGAGCAGCGCGGTGATCTTCGGCGTCGGGCGCCAACCGTTGATGGGGCTGCCGACCACAAGGAGGTCCCCCGCAGCGAGCACCTCGGGTTTGAAGTCGCCGACCGGGACGGAACGTGCCTGCAGCCCGCCGAGTGAGCCGGCGATCGCCTCGGCTACCGCTCTGGTGTTGCCGTACGCCGAATCGTAGACAACCAGGGCCTTCATGCCGTGATCACGACCTTGAGGGCCTTGGTTTCCGATGCCCGGGCGAACGTGTCATAGGCCTCCAGGAACTGGTCGAAAGTGAAGTGGTGGGTGGCGAACTTTTCCGCCGGCACCTTTTTCTGGGCCACGAGTTTGAGCAGCATCGGGGTGGTGTTCGCATTGACGAGGCCCATGCTGATGTTGATGTTCTTGATCCAGAGGTCTTCCACATGCAGCTCCACGGACTTTCCGTGCACGCCGACGTTGGCAACGTTGCCGCCTGGCCGGACGAGGTCGATGCACATATCGAAAGTGGCCGGGATGCCGACGGCCTCGATTGCCACGTCCACACCCTGCCCGTCGGTCAGCGCGAGCACCTTCTCCTTCCAGTCGGCGTCACTGGAGAGGACGACGTCGGTGGCGCCGAACTCGCGGGACTTTTCCAGCCGGTTCGGGTCAAGGTCGATGGCGATGATGGTGGCTGCTCCGTAGAGTCCGGCAGTGGCGATGGCGGCGAGCCCCACCGGTCCGGCACCGACGACGGCGACCGTGTCGCCGGGCTTGACGCGGCCGTACTGCACGCCGATCTCGAAGCCTGTGGGGAGGATGTCGGAGAGCATGACGGCCTGATCGTCGGTGACGCCCTCGGGGAGCAGGTGGAGGGAGTTTTCGGCGTAGGGGACACGGACGTATTCGGCCTGGGTGCCGTCAATCAGGTGGCCGAACACCCAGCCGGTGCCGGATGCCCCTTCCTCGCCCATGCAGTGCGAGTAGAGGCCGGTCTTGCAGTTGGCGCAGTGGCCGCAGGACTTGATGCAGGAAATGATGACGCGGTCGCCCACGTTCAGGCTGGTGACCGAGGAGCCAACTTCGGTGATGGTTCCAACGCCTTCGTGGCCCAGGATCCGGCCCTTGGTTACGGCAGGAACGTCTCCTTTGAGGATATGGAGGTCCGTGCCGCAGATCGTGGTGGTGTCCACTTTGACGATCACGTCACTGGGATTCTGGATCTTCGGATCGGGAACGTCCGTCCAGGACTTTTCTCCGGGACCGCCATAGACGAGGGCTTTCATGCGTTCTCCTTGATTCTGAGAATGTTCGGCGGATCCACGATGCGCAGGCGGCACGGGGTTACGGTGCCGTCGATACCGGATGACACAACTGAGCGACTGGCCTGGTCGTGAAGTTCTTCGATGGCCTCGGCTGTCACGCGGGCGTGGGCGAGGTCCACCACAATTTCGTACCCGGGAAGTTTCGCGGTCACGCGGCGGCAGACGACATAAAGGGCCCTGATATTTGCGGGCGTAACGATGCCGCGAACGTTGACCCGCGCCGTCTCCTCCACGGCGTCGATCCGGATGAGAACCCTCATGCGCGGGTCACCATGCGAGGGGTGTGCGTAGTAGGCGCTGGACCGGTTTCCGTGCTGCCTGTGCGTCATGCGGCGTCAGAGCTCCCGCGCAGCACGTGGGCGGTTTCGGGAATGT
>DASWAW010000123.1:0-9995 GCA_036390955.1 Arthrobacter sp. | reverse complement strand
GAAAAAAATAAACCAAAAAAGGATGAATAAGAGGGGGCTATGAACTAACGTCGGAGATGGGTACCAAGAATAGATGTACCTGTCGATAGCGGCTCGGAAAGGGGCTCGACTGTCAGTCAGATCAGCCCCCGGGAAGTGCCGCCGTCGTGTCACCGAAGTCATTTGGAGGGCACCATGGAGTTCATGATCAGCGGACGCAATTTGACGGTCTCAGACCGGTTCCGCGAGTACGCCGACGAGAAGATCTCGAAGATCGCGTCGCTGGGGGACAAGGTCCAGAGGGTGGACGCGAAGGTTTCCAAGGAAACCAAGGCCCGGCAGACCGACGAGATGCTCACGGTTGAGCTGACCGTCCTGGGCCGGGGCCCCGTGATTCGTGCCGAAGCCAGCGCCGCAGACAAGTTCGCCGCGTTCGATCTCGCCTACAACAAGCTTCTGGAGCGCCTGCGCCGGGCGAAGGACCGCAAGAAGGTCCACCACGGCCGGCACACCCCCAAGTCCGTCACCGAGGCGACGGCAACCCTTGAGCCTGCGAGCACCAGCGAGCCCATATACGAAGAGGCGAACCACTGGCTCGAGCCCAAACAGGCTCCCGCCGAACGCTCGCCGTACGAGGTCGAGAACGATATCCCGGCCGGAGATTCACCCGTGCTGATCCGCCGGAAGGTCTTCCCCGCGGCATCCCTTACACTCGACGACGCCGTCGACAACATGGAGCTGGTGGGACACGACTTCTACCTCTTCGTGGACAAGGAAACCAAGGCGCCCTCTGTCGTTTACCGCCGTGACGGGTGGACCTACGGCGTGATCTCCCTCGACCAGACCTGCGAGCCGGGTGAGGCTCCGCTGGAAGAGAAGATCATCGCCTACCGTTCCGAGGATGAGCCAGCCACCGCATAAGCTGGAGCCCACCATCCACCGAAGGGACTGACGTGCAGGAATTGCTGAGCCTCAAGCAGGCCCGGCGGATCGCACTGGCAGCCCAGGGACTGGACAAGGTACGGCCCGCCGGACCCGTGACAGCACGGGCGGTGGGCCGTACTTTTGCCCGGCTGCAGCTGGTCCAGATCGACTCCGTTAACGTGTTGTCCCGGAGCCATTACCTGCCGTTCTTTTCCCGTTTGGGGAACTATGACCGTGCCATCCTTGAACGGATGGCGGGCACGCACCCCCGCCGGATGATGGAGTACTGGGCGCACGAGGCCAGCTTTATCCGCCCCGACCATTTCCAGGACCTGGTCCTGTGGCAGAGCCGGAGATGGGTGGGGGCGCACTCCATGGATCCTGAGCTGCGGAGCGGTGTCGCCGCCCGGGTGCTTGACGCGCTGGCCGCCGGCCGGCCGATGACCGCCGCTGAACTCACCGCGCGCCTGGGGCACGTGGAAGACCGGCAGCAGGACAACTGGGGGTGGAACTGGAACGTCGTGAAGCGCGTCCTGGAACACCTCTTCGAAGCAGGACTCATTTCGGCCGCGTCCCGCACGGATTCCTTTGAACGGCGTTACACCCTCACCGCCAGGGTCCTGCCAGAGCGGCCGGCCGGAGAGCCTGACGCCGCGGACGCGGCAGCAGACCCGGACCCGGCGGCTGCACTGGCCCGGCTGATCGATGCCGCTGCCCGGGCCCACGGGATCGGCACGCTCCGGTGCTTTGCTGATTATTTCCGGACGCCCATGCGGGCCTCCGCCATCGCCCTGGATCACCTCGTCGAAACGGGCAGGCTCCTGCCCGTCAAGGTGTCCGGCTGGAACAAGCCTGTCTACCGGCACGCCGAAGCAAAACTCCCGCGCGCGGCCACCGGCCGCGCACTGCTGAGCCCTTTCGACTCGCTGGTCTTTGAGCGGCGGCGTCTGGAGGCCCTGTTCGGTTTCCACTACCGCATCGAGATCTACACCCCCGAACCGAAGCGCCGCTTCGGCTATTACGTGCTGCCCTTCCTGCTGCGGGACGCGATCGTGGCCAGGGTTGACCTCAAGGCCGACCGGGCCAACCGCCTCCTGCTGGCGAGGGCCGCCCACGCGGAGCCCGGCGCTCCCGCCGACACCGCCGTCGAACTCGCCGCCGAACTGCAGCTCATGGCAGAGTGGTTGGAACTGGACCGGGTCGTCGTCTCCCCCAAAGGAGACCTGGCCCCGGCACTTGCGGACGCTGTGTCCGGAGCGGGAAGCGGAGTATCCGCTCAGAGGGAACAGGCGTAACCGGCCCTGTGTCTCTCACGTAGACTGAACACGCCAGAATTCGGCAGCTTGAGACTGGGAGCAAACTTCACGTGGCATCACTTATCGAAAAACTTCTCCGCACAGGTGACAAGAAGACCCTGAGGCAACTGCGGAACTATGCCGATTCCATTAATGCCCTTGAAAGCTCCTTCCAGACCTTCACCGACGCCGAACTGCGCGAAGAGACCGACCGTCTCCGTGCACGCCACGTTGACGGTGAGAAGCTCGACGACCTTCTGCCGGAGGCGTTCGCCGCCGTCCGCGAAGCCTCCTCCCGCACGCTGGGCATGCGCCACTTCGACGTCCAGCTGATGGGCGGCGCGGCACTGCATCTGGGCAACATCGCCGAAATGAAGACCGGTGAAGGCAAAACCCTCGTGGCTACCGCACCGGCCTACCTCAACGCCCTCGCCGGCAACGGCGTCCACGTCATCACCGTGAACGACTACCTGGCCGAATACCAGTCGGACCTGATGGGCCGCGTGTACCGGTTCCTTGGCCTGACGAGCGGCTGCATCCTGTCCAACCAGGACCCCGCGCTCCGCCGCGAGCAGTACGCCGCGGACATCACGTACGGCACCAACAACGAATTCGGCTTCGACTATCTGCGCGACAACATGGCCTGGGACAAGTCCGAACTCGTCCAGCGCGGCCACCACTACGCCATCGTCGATGAAGTGGACTCCATCCTCATCGATGAGGCACGGACCCCGCTCATCATCTCCGGCCCCGCGCAGGGCGACACCAACCGCTGGTACAGCGAGTTCGCCAAGGTCGTCACCCGGCTCAAGCCCGAAGAGGATTACGAAGTCGACGAGAAGAAGCGCACCGTCGGCGTGCTGGAGGCCGGCATCGAAAAGGTTGAGGACTACCTCGGCATCCACAATCTCTACGAGTCCGCCAACACCCCGCTGATTGGCTTCCTCAACAACGCCATCAAGGCCAAGGAACTCTTCAAGCGGGACAAGGACTACGTCATCCTCGACGGCGAGGTGCTGATCGTCGACGAGCACACCGGCCGCATCCTCGCCGGCCGGCGTTACAACGAGGGCATGCACCAGGCGATCGAGGCCAAGGAAGGCGTCGAGATCAAGGCAGAGAACCAGACGCTCGCCACGGTCACGCTGCAGAACTACTTCCGCATGTACGGGAAGCTCGCTGGCATGACCGGCACCGCCGAGACCGAAGCCGCCGAGTTCATGAGCACCTACAAGCTCGGCGTCGTTGCCATCCCCACCAACCGCGACATGACCCGCATCGACCAGTCGGACCTCGTCTACAAGAACGAGGCCGTCAAGTTCGACGCCGTCGTCAGGGACATCGCCGAACGGCACGCCAAGGGACAGCCCGTCCTGGTTGGCACCACCAGCGTCGAGAAGAGCGAATACCTCTCGGGGCTGCTGGCCAAGGAAGGCGTCCGGCACGAGGTCCTGAATGCCAAGAACCACGCCCGTGAGGCCGCGATCGTGGCCCAGGCCGGCCGCAAGGGTGCCGTGACGGTTGCGACCAACATGGCTGGCCGCGGTACCGACATCATGCTCGGCGGCAACGCCGAGTTCACCGCCGTCGCCGAACTTGCCAAGCGCGGCCTGGATCCGGAGGAAAACTCCGAAGAATACGAAGCGGCCTGGCCCGAAGCCTTTGAAGCAGCCAAACAGTCGGTCAAGGACGAGCACGAGGAAGTCCTCGACCTCGGGGGCCTCTACGTGCTGGGCACCGAACGGCACGAATCACGCCGGATCGACAACCAGCTGCGGGGCCGCTCGGGCCGCCAGGGCGACCCCGGGGAGTCCCGTTTCTACCTGTCGCTGACCGATGACCTGATGCGGCTGTTCAACTCCGGCGCGGCCGAGCGGCTGATGAACAGCTCGGTGCCGGACGATGTCCCCCTCGAATCCAAGCTCGTCTCGCGCGCCATCGCCTCGGCCCAGGGCCAGGTCGAGGGCCGGAACGCCGAACAGCGCAAGAACGTCCTCAAATACGACGACGTCCTCAACCGCCAGCGCGAAGCCATCTATGGCGACCGCCGCCGCATCCTCGAAGGCGACGACCTCCACGAAAAAGTCCAGTTCTTCCTCGAAGACACGATCAACGCTTTCATCGACGGAGCCACCGCCGAGGGCAACGGCGACGACTGGGACTTCAACCTCCTGTGGTCCAACCTCAAGACCCTCTACCCGGTGACCGTCACCCCGCGCGATCTCATCGACGAGGCCGGTGGAAAGTCGCGGATCACCGTGGACTTCCTCAAGGAAGAGATCCTCTCCGACGCACGCCTGGTTTACCAGGCACGCGAGGAAGCCATCGGGCACGAGAGCATGCGCGAACTCGAGCGCCGTGTTGTCCTGTCGGTGATCGGCCGCAAGTGGCAGGAACACCTCTATGAGATGGACTACCTGAAGGAAGGCATCGGCCTGCGTGCGATGGCCCAGCGCGATCCCCTGGTGGAATACCAGCGCGAGGGCTTCATCATGTTCCAGGCCATGATGGAGGCCATCCGGGAGGAAAGCGTCGGCTTCCTGTTCAACCTGGAGGTCGAGGTGACCCCCGCCGAGGACGTCGTCGTGGCGGACGCCGCGGGTCAGCACACCGAACATCACGAACCGCAGATCCGGGCAGCCGGGCTGGAAGCCCCCGAAAAGCCGGCCCAGCTGCAGTACACGGCCCCCGGTGAGGACGGTTCGGCCGAGACCCGCGTCGAGGCCAAGGCCTCGGGCCGCTCCGGCAACCCGCAGAAGGCCGCCGGTCAGGACAGTGCGCGCCGGGCCAACAAGAAGAAACGGCGCTAGACGATCGGCAGTTGACTGCCCGCGCGGCCCGGGAGAAAAAACGCCGCCGTGGCCGCCGTGAAAGAGGACCGGAACATGTTCCGGTCCTCTTTCGTATTGCTGTCTCCTCCTTCCGTCGGTCTGTCCATGAGTCCCCGGCGGATGTCAGCCGTCAATACGCGGCGGCTGTCAGCCGATTTCCAGGACGGTGACGCGCCAGGCGAGCCTGCTGCGCTCCAGCCGCAAGGCGACGGCGCGGACCCGCAATTCCTCGACCACCACGGCGCTGGCCTCATACACGTCTGCGGACACCCTGCAGGCCCGGACCGAGCGGACGGAGGCGTTGCGGTGCAGCCGCCCCGCCGTCGGTGACGATCCACATGGCACCCTCCGGGTCAGCGCCGCCCGGTGCTGCAGCGCCGAGAGGCAGCGCTCGTCGAGCCGCCGGGCGAGCTGCTGCGCCGGACGGGTACCGGCCAGCACCTCGATGGCCGCCTGAACCGTGCTGCGGGAAATCGCGCAGATCTCCCGTTCCTCATCGGCCAGCAACCGCAGCGGCGCCGGCGCAACCGAGGGCGCTGCCGGGGGTCCGGGCGGTGCTGCGCCTTCCGGGACCAGGCGCAGCGGCGCCGGCGGGCAGGCTGGGGCTTCCGCGGCGGCGCGGCGGTTGGTCATGGCGCTCATGATGCTTCCTTTGCTGTTGGCTGGCCGTTCGGGGCTTTCCTGTGGTTCCTGTTGTCGCTCGCGCTCTCGGGCTTTTCCGGGAGCTGCCGGTTTCGTGCCGTGCAGGGCGTCGCCGGATTCGGGTCTGCAGTGTCAGGGTCCTGGTGGAAGCCTGAGCACCTGGCCGGGCCGCAACAGGTGGGGGTTGCCGCCGATGATGTCCCGGTTGGCCTGGTAGACCCGGGGCCAGTCCAGGGCGATGTCGACGTCGGAGGCGTAGGGCCCCAGCCGGGCTGCGGACACGCTCCACAGGGAGTCCCCGGGGCGGACTGTCACCTCGAGTGCCCGGCCCGCGGGTTGCTGATGACGAAGCGGGCGCCCTGCCAGCGGCCCGGGTTCGACGACTGGGCTGAGCGGCCGCCATTGCGGATTCACTGTGGCCCGGTCGGCGGCCGGAGCGCCGGGACCAGGTGTCGGCCCGGGCCACGGATCGACGGACGGCGGGGGAGCTGCGGTCCCGGACGGGACCGGCACCGGAGTCCAACCGGCGGATGCGGCAGGCGTGGCGTTGTCCCCGCCGGGGAGCACCGGCAGGGCTGCAGCCGCGGCGAACGGGGCCGAGAGCAGCTGAAGCCCGACGGCGGCCAGGGCAAGTCGTCGCATGAAGGCGGGAGTGAACTTTCCGGCGGCGGAGGCCGCGCGGACCTTCCCGCAGCGTTCCAGCAGCGCCGCTACGACGGCAATCAGGAAGGACATGGCCCACCAGACGATCACGATCAGCCCGACGGTGTTTGCCACCATGCCAAGCTGGTCCTCGAACCCCAGGGACTGGTGCCGTGCCGCAGAGGACCGCCAGCGCCCGACGATGTGCCCTCCGGTGCCGGCAAGAAACACGCCCAGCAGCAGGATGGCGGCGGCCATGGCCGCGTCGGCGGGAACCATGGACCGGCCGCGGCGTTTCGGTCCCATTGCATTAGCCATGATCTCCGCCTCACTGCTCCCGGGCCGACCGAACGAAAGCCTCTTAATGGTGTGAACTAGCGTTTGGTGCTGTTTGATGCTGCTTGACTATATTTAATGTCGCTAAATGCAGTTTGATCTTGTTTGGATGCTTTGTCTAGAGGCGTATCATCCTGGCTGCGGATTGACCGCCGGAGCCCCCGCGCCTACGCTGACGCCATGCGCTGGGATGCCCTCTTTGCCGATCTTGAGACCCAAATGGCCGCCAGTGAGCGGCTGGATCTCGACGCGGAAATCACCGAACGGGCGCGGGCGGAGGCGGCCGGGGTGGAGCTCGCGGACCGGCTTCGGGGCTCGCTGGGGCTGCTGATTGTGGTTCAGCTCGTGTCAGGATCGAGGTTCGAGGGGACCCTGAGCCACGCGGGAAGCCAGGCTCTGGTGCTGGATGAACCTATGCACCAGGTTCTCGTTCCCTACGCCTCGGCGGTCCGCTACCTTGGGCTTTCGCGGGTGGCCGTGCCCGAGCCGTCCAGGGTCCGGCAACGACTTGGCCTGGCCAGCGCCCTGCGCGGGCTGGCACGGGACCGCGCCAGCCTGCGCGTGCTGGTTTCCGGCGGCTCAGCAGGGGAAACGGTGCTCCACGGCGTGATTGACCGGGTGGGGCGCGACTTCCTTGACCTGGCGATCACCGGGGACGGCGAGGAACGTCGAGCAGCCAATGTCCGGCAGTTGGCGACCATTCCCTTTGCCGCGCTGGCCGGGATCAAGTCGGCCCGGACTCCGGGTGCTTAGGCAGCGGTTTGCCCTGAGGGAACCTTTCCGGGCAGGCGGGCAGGCGGGCAGACTGCACGTCCCGCACCCGGCATGCCGGGGTCAGCGGGTCTTGGACTTTGCCTCTTCGATCATCCGGCTTGCTTCCGCGTACCGTTCCTCAATGTACTGCTCGAGCATCTTCTCCTCGACGCGCCACTGGCCGCGTCCGCCGACCTGAATGGCCTTGAGCTCACCGCTGCGCACCAGCGCGTAGGCAGCCGGGGCGTTGATCTGGAGCTGCTCTGCTACGTCGGCAAGGGTCAGGAATCGGGGCATAAGACCATTTTGCCACCGATGACTCCATCTGGGGCCGTTATCCACAGTTTGCACTTCTTTGTTCCTGCGTCTTCCCGTCCGGGCAGGAAGGCGTAACAATGAGGGTGCCCGGCCAGTTCCGGGCGGCGACTACAGGGGGAGCGGGCGCATGAGTGTGAGCACGGTGGCCGGCGGGGCAAGGCTGAAGAAACCGTCCTGGAAAGATCCCAGGCTCCTCGTGGGCATCCTGCTCGTTCTGGCCGCGGTCGCCGGCGTCACCTCTTTGGTCGGTGCCGCGGACCAGACTGCCGAGGCCTACACTGCCCGGGAAGCGATCGCAGTGGGAGAAAAGCTGTCCGTGGATAAGTTGAACCGCGTCAAGGTCCGCCTGGGCGATGTCGAGCAGCACTATCTCACGCCCGCGGGCGGCGTGGCCGACGGACTCGTTGCCGTCCAAAGAATCGGCAAGGACCAGCTGGTGCCGCGCGCGAGCCTCGGCCAGCTGGACAACCTGGACCGGAAGCCGGTCGCCGTCACCATCGATGAGGCCCTGCCGGCCCAGGCCGTTGCCGGCTCCCGGGTGGATGTCTGGGTCGCGCTGCCTGATGACCGGAACGGGTTCAGCCAGCCGACCCTGCTCCTTCCGGGCGCGGAAATCGCCCAGATCACCCCCGGCAGCACAGCGCTGGGGTCCGCCCGTTCCACCGTCGTCATGGTGCTCGTGACGGACCAGCAGATGCCGAACCTGCTGGGGGCGCAGGCCAACAAGGCAAAGATCTCCGTGGTCTGGAACCCGGGTGGTGCGGGCCAATGAGCATCCCGGTCGTCACCGTCGGGGACTCGCGCGAGGACCTCGTCGGCAGACTCGAACGCCTCCACGGGCCCGTGTCCGTCGTCCGGAGGTGCAGTGAACTGGCGGAACTGCTGGCAGCCTGCCAGGGCGGCCTGGCGCGTGCCGCCGTCGTGGCGGAGGGCAGCGGTGAGCTGACGGCGTCGCTGGTCGACCGCCTGTCCGCCGTCGGTGTCGCCGTTCTGGCCCTGACCGACAGTCCGGCGGAAATGGCACGGCTGCAGGGGATCGGCGTCGCTGCCGAACGTCCCGGGGTCGACGCCGCCGCCCTGGCCAGCCGCATCACGGGGGCTGTGGCGCAGCTGGCCGGAGCTGGCCCCTGGGCCGGGCAGGGAGCCAGCCGCGGCTTTGCCGCAGCCGCTGCCGCGCCCGGTCCCTCCGGCGCCGGCGCCGGCGCCGCGGAAGGAGCGGAAGGAACCGGCACGGGACAGATCATTGCGGTCTGGGGGCCCGTCGGGTCGCCGGGCCGGACCTTGCTGGCGGCCAACATGGCGGCGGAACTCGCGGCGGAGGGAAAATCGGTGCTGCTGGTGGACGCCGACAGCTATGGTGCCAGCGTCGCGGCCATGCTGGGACTGCTGGACGAATCGGCCGGGCTCGCACAGGCCTGCCGTCTCGCGGATCAGGGCCTCCTCGACCCGGAGGCCCTGCTCAGGATTGCTGCTCCGGTGGTCACGAGAACGGGAACGTTCCGCGTGCTGACCGGCATCACGCGGGCGGACCGCTGGACGGAACTCCGCGCCGCAGCACTTTCCCTCGTGCTGGCCCGTGCCCGCCAGGTCATGGACGTTACTGTCATTGACACGGGGTTTTGCCTCGAAAGCGACGAGGAGCTGAGCTTCGACACGATGGCCCCGCGCCGGAACGCCGCGACGCTGAGGAGCCTTGAATTGGCGGACACGGTGTTCGCCGTCGGAGCGGCGGACTCGATCGGCGTCCCGAGGCTGGTCCGCGGCCTGGCCGAGCTGGAAGCGGCCGTCCCGAGCGCGTCCCCGTGCGTGGTGCTGAACAAGGTCCGGCAGTCGGCCGTGGGGCGCTCCCCGGAGCGCCAACTGCGCGAGGCGTGGGAACGGTACGGCCCCACGGTGCCGCTGGGGGCGTTCCTCCCGGCGGACCCGGTCGCGAGTGATGCGGCCCTGCTCTCGGGGTCACTCCTGCTGGAGGCCGCACCCGATTCCGCCCTTCGGCAGGGCATCGCCGCATTGGTTTGTGCACCCGTCCAGCGAAACCGCCGATCCTCTGTATTTTCTTCCACAGCGAAGCGTCGGCTAAAGGGTTAGGCTCGCTTTGAGGGCCGCAACGAGGCGGCCATGAACCTTTTTTATGGAGGCGTTTGTCGATGTCGTCTGGGTCCAGTGTGGAGGATCAACCCGTTTCGATCGGTGCCGAAGAAGGCTACCTGAGGGACTACTACGAGCACCTCGCCGAAGAAGACGCGCGGGCGTACCCCCAGGAGTTGCTCGCTGC
>DASWAW010000122.1:0-2476 GCA_036390955.1 Arthrobacter sp. | reverse complement strand
AAGTACCGCGGCCGATCGCAGGCGCAATACGCTGGCAGGGTAGGAACATCACACGTGCAGCAGGGAGTTGGATCGCAGTGGCCACAGAGGACCAAGCCTTCGAAGGAACCTTCAGGGAAATGTTCCGCCGGCACGCGGCCGGCGTGGCCATCATCACCGCCAACTTCAACGGCGTCCCCTACGGCTTCACAGCGACCTCCGTGGCATCGCTTTCGGCCAAGCCGCCCCGGTTCACGTTCAATATGGCCCGCACCTCCAGCTCGTGGCCGGCCGTAGCCAACACCGCCTACATCGGCGTCCACATGCTGGGGCTGGACAACCAGGCGCTGGCCGACCGTTTTGCCCGGACCGCCAACCGTTTCGAGGGCGATCACTGGGAGCTCGGACCCCATGAGGTGCCGATCCTCAACGATGTGGCCGGCTGGCTGATCGGCAAGGTCCAGATGCGGCTCTCCTTCGAGAACAACGCCGTGGTGGTGGTCGAGGTCGTCGATGGCGAAGTGGGTTCCGACGGCGCCCCGCTGCTCTACCACTCCGGTTCCTATGGCCAGCCCGTCCCGCTGGACTACGAGATCTGACCGGCTCCCAAGGTGCCCGGCCGCCAGGAGGAACCGGCGTGCCGCGTGCCTTTGCCGCACGAGGTGACACTTGGCGCCGATGTCTTTGAGCGGCATGGGCACTAACTGTCACCCCGGCGGGCGCCGAGCCCACCCCGGACCAGGAACCTGGGATATCAGCTGTCCAGGCAGGTCGGGCCGAGGAGCACCTTCAGGTCCCCGAACAGCGAGGGGCTGGGGTTGACCCGCAGATGGACGGGCAGTCCCATGATCTCCACCCTGGAGTCACCCTGCAGGTGCAGCCGGACCTCCGACTTGCCCTGGTGTGTCCGCAGCACGTCCCCGAGCTCGGTCACGACGGCTTCGGTCGCCTTGTGGGTCTGCATGGTGATCACCAGCGGGCCGTTGAGGCCCTCACTGAGGTCCGGCACGGAGAGTTCCATGCAGTTCAGCGCGACAGCCCCGTCATCGCGGCGCTGCAGCCGGCCCTTCACCACCACGATCAGGTCTTCCGCGAGCACGGAGGCGATGGGGCCATAGACCTGGCCGAAGAACATGACCTCGACGGAACCGCCCAGGTCCTCGATTTCCGCGCGGGCGTAGGCGTTGCCGCTGGCTTTCGCTATCCGGCGGCTCAGTGAGGTGATCATGCCGGCAATGGTGACGATGGCGCCGTCGTGTGGGCCGTCCTCGGCGATGAGCGAGGTGATGGACTGGTCGGCGTGCTGGCTCAGGAGCCCCTCGAGCCCCTGCAGCGGGTGGTCCGAGACGTAGAGGCCGAGCATGTCGCGTTCGAAGGAGAGTTTGTCCTTCTTTTCCCATTCCGGCAGGTCCGGGATTTCGATGCTCAGGGACGCCTCGGATTCGGCCTCGTCGAAACCGGCGAAGAGGTCGAACTGCCCGATCGCCTCGTTGCGCTTGAGGGTGATGACCGAGTCGATGGCTTCTTCATGGATCATCGCCAGGGCGCGCCGGTGGTGGTTGAGGGAGTCGAAGGCGCCGGCCTTGATCAGGGACTCGATGGTGCGCTTGTTGCACACCACCGCCGGGACCTTCACCAGGTAGTCCTTGAAGGACGTGTAGGCGCCTTCCTTTTCGCGCGCCGCCACCATCGCGTCGACGGCGTTGACGCCGACGTTGCGGATCGCTCCCATGCCGAAACGGATGTCGGTTCCGACCGGGGTGAAGTTCAGCGCGGACTCGTTGACGTCCGGTGGCAGCACCGTGATTCCCATGCGCCGGCACTCGTTGAGGTAGATCGCCGACTTGTCCTTGTCGTCGCCGACCGAGGTGAGCAGGGCCGCCATGTACTCCGGCGCATAGTGGGCCTTGAGGTAGGCGGTCCAGTAGGAGATCACGCCGTAGGCCGCCGAGTGCGCCTTGTTGAAGGCGTAGTCGGAGAACGGCAGCAGGATGTCCCAGAGGGTCTTGACCGCGGCCATGGAGTAGCCGTTGTCCTGCATTCCCTGGGAGAAGCCCGCGAACTGCTTGTCCAGCTCGGACTTCTTCTTCTTGCCCATGGCGCGGCGCAGGATGTCGGCCTGGCCCAGGGTGTAGCCGGCGAGCTTCTGTGCCACGGCCATGACCTGCTCCTGGTACACGATCAGGCCGTAGGTGCCGCCAAGGATCTCGGAGAGGGGTTCCTCCAGCTCCGGGTGGATCGGAATGACTTCCTGGATCCCGTTCTTGCGCAGGGCGTAGTCGGTGTGCGCGTTGGCGCCCATGGGTCCGGGCCGGTAGAGGGCCAGCACGGCGGAGATGTCTTCGAAGTTGTCAGGCTTCATGAGCTTCAGCAGCGACCGCATCGGGCCGCCGTCGAGCTGGAACACGCCGAGGGTGTCCCCGCGGGCGAGCAGTTCATAGGACGCCACGTCGTCCAGTTCCAGGGACTCCAGGTCGAGGTCGATCCCGCGGTTCAT
>DASWAW010000121.1:0-10527 GCA_036390955.1 Arthrobacter sp. | reverse complement strand
CGGCGAGTGCAAAGTCTCCGCGGCCGAGGCTCCCAGCGGCAACCTGACCTTCGCCATCAGGAACGACGGCGACAAAGTCACCGAGTTCTACCTGCTCGCCGAGGACGGGCTTAGGATCCTGGCCGAAGTCGAGAACATCGGCCCGGGAATCACCCGCAACCTCGTGGCCACAGTTCCGGCCGGACAGTACCTCACGGCCTGCAAGCCGGGGATGGAAGGCGACGGCCTCCGCGCCGCCTTCACCGTCACCGGCTCGGGCCAGTCCGTGACGGTCGACGACGACCTGCAGAAACTCAACGACGCCGCCACGGTCCAGTACACCGCCTACGTCAAGGACCAGACCGAGCAGCTGCTGGCCGGAACCCGGTCCTTCGCGGCGGCGTTCGCGGCCGGGGAGTCCGACACGGCCCGCGAGCTGTATGCCTCCACGCGCATGCATTGGGAACGGATCGAGCCGGTGGCCGAATCCTTCGGCGACCTGGATCCCAAACTCGACCTGCGCGAGGCCGATCTGGAACCCGGGGAGGCCTGGACCGGCTGGCACCGCGCCGAGAAGGATCTGTTCGCCCCGGCCGGCTACAAGGCGATGACCGGCGCGGAGCGCGCCGGCCTGTCCACGCAGCTTGTCGCGGACACCGAGGACCTCTACCAGCGAACGCGCACCCTCACATTGACAGCCGACAAGCTGGGAAACGGCGCCAAGGAACTCCTCGACGAGGTAGCCACGGGCAAGGTGACCGGTGAGGAGGAAATCTGGTCGCATACCGACCTCTGGGACTTCCAGGCCAACGTCGACGGCGCCCGGATCGCCTTTGAGAACCTCCGTCCCGTCCTCGAGAAGAAAGACCCCGCGCTGGCCGTGGAGCTCGAGACCAAGTTTTCCGCCCTGCAGACCGAACTCACCGCCCATGCCCAGGGGGAGGGATTCGCCCACTACAACGAGCTCACCCCGGAACAGGTCCGGAAACTCGCGGCCCTGGTGGACACCCTCGGCGAGCCCCTGTCGCGGCTGACTGCCGCCGTCGTCCTGTGAGCACGGTATCCCGCCGCGGCATCCTCTCCCTTGCCGGTGCCGGTGGCGTCGGCGCGGCGGCGGGTCTGGCCGCCGGAATCTTCGGCAAGGACGCGGCCGGCCCCGCGGAGGTGCCGCCGGCCGACACTGTGCCGTTCCACGGCGAGCGCCAGGCCGGAATCACGACGCCGGCCCAGGACCGGCTCCACATGGCCGCCTTCGACGTGATTACCGAAGACCGGGACGAGCTGATTGCCCTGCTGAAGGACTGGACGGAGGCCGCCGCAGCCCTGACGGCGGGCCGGGAAGCCGGCGCCACCGGCGCGGTCAACGGCCCCTACGACGCCCCGCCGGAGGACACCGGAGAAGCGATGGGCCTCGCTGCCGGGCGGCTGACCCTGACCTTCGGTTTCGGCGCCTCCCTTTTCGAGAAAGGCGGCAGCGCCCGCTTCGGATTGGACGGCCGCCGGCCCGCTGCCCTCATCGACCTGCCGCACTTCCCGGGCGACCAGCTTCAGGAGCAGCGGACCGGCGGGGACCTGGTGGTCCAGGCCTGCTCGGACGATCCCCAGGTGGCGGTCCACGCCATCCGGAACCTGGCGCGCATTGCCTTCGGGAAGGCGCAGGTCCGCTGGTCCCAGCTCGGGTTCGGGCGCACATCCTCAACCTCACGCGCCCAGCAGACTCCCCGCAACCTCTTCGGCTTCAAGGACGGCACCAGCAACGTGAAGTCCGAGGACACCGGACTCCTGAACGACCATGTGTGGGTGCCCGCCGGCGCGGCCTCCCCGGAGGCCTGGATGGAGGGCGGCAGCTACCTGGTGGCGCGCCGCATCCGGATGCACATCGAAATCTGGGACCGGACCTCGCTGCGGGAGCAGGAAGGCCTGATCGGCAGGACCAAGTCCGAGGGCGCCCCTTTGTCCGGCGGGACCGAGTTCACCGCCCCTGAGTTTGACGCCCAGGGCCGGGCCGGCGAACCTCTGATCGCCACCAGCTCCCACGTGCGGCTGGCGCATCCCTCGCACAACAACGGCGTGCACATGCTCCGCCGCGGCTACAACTACACCGACGGCTCGGACGGGCTGGGGCATCTGGACGCCGGGCTCTTCTTCATCGCCTTCGTCAAGGACCCGCGCACCCACTATGTGCCCATGCAACTCGCCATGGCCCGGAAGGACACCCTGGCCGTGGAATACCTGGAACACACCGGCTCCGGCCTGTTCGCCGTTCCCCCTGGCGTGCAGCCCGGCGGATTCGTGGGCGAGCAACTTTTCGCTGGCTGACGCCGCGCCCGGGCACAGTTTGGCGCCGACCGGGCCGCGGTCCGGGGGCACCTTGGCGCGGACGCACGCCGTGAACTGAGCCGCCGCCGTCGAACTTCGCCCCCAAAGTGACCCCGGACGGATGCAACCCGGCCGAGAACAACCCCAGCAACCCCGGCTAGCCCAGCTGCCGGCCGGCCATCCGCTCGAGCCGGCCGATCCGCTCCCTCATCGGCGGGTGCGTCGAGAACATTTTCGCGACACCGCCGGCGCTGAAGGGGTTCGCGATCATCAGGTGCGAGGCGTTGACCAGGCGCTGGTCCTGCGGCAGCGGCGCCAGCTGCACGCCCTGCTCGATCTTGCGCAGGGCCGAGGCGAGCGCCAGCGGGTCCCCGGTGAGCTTGGAACCGTCCTCGTCGGCGTCGAACTCGCGGGTCCGGGAGATGGCCATCTGGATCAGCGAGGCGGCAAACGGCGCCAGCAGGGCCATGGCGATTGCGGCGATGGGGTTGGCGTTTCGCCGGTCCCCGCCGCCGCCGAAAATCAGGAACATCTGCGCCACCGACGTGATGACGCCGGCGACGGCGGCAGCCACCGAGGCGGTAAGGATGTCCCGGTTGTACACGTGCATCAGCTCGTGGCCCAGCACGCCGCGAAGTTCCCGGGCGTCAAGCAGCCGGAGGATGCCTTCGGTGCAGCACACCGCGGCGTTTTGCGGGTTCCGGCCGGTCGCAAAGGCGTTCGGGGCCATCGTGGGCGAGATGTAGATCCGCGGCATCGGCTGCTGCGCGGTGGCGGAGAGCTCCCGGACGATCTGGTAAAGCTGGGGCGCCTCGGCTTCCGTCACGGGAATGGCCTGCATGGCCCGGATGGCGATCTTGTCACTGTTCCAGTAGCCGTAGGCCGTCGTGGCGACACCGACCAGGGCCATGATCCAGATCGGCGCGGCGCTGCGCATGCTGGAGGCCATCAGCGCACCGAGTCCCAGCAGCACCGCCCACAGCACACCGAACAGGGCGGCGGTCTTCAGTCCGTTGTGATGCTGATGCACTGTTTCCTCCAGAAGTCGTCCCAATATCGACCCACACAAGAAAAACGTCCCGCTATGGCACCGGGTTCCGCGCGTCGTACTTCAAGAAGCCCGACTGCCAGTGCGCCACGGCCCACGCCACCGCGATGCTCAACAGGCCGCCCAAAAGCAGGACCCAGCCTTCACTCAGAATTTTAGTCCCACCGCCGGCGAGCATGTCCCCCACCCGCGGCCCGCCCGCCACCACCACAATGAAGACGCCCTGCAGCCGGCCGCGCAGGTGGTCCGGCGTCGAGGCCTGCAGGATCGTGGTGCGGAAGACGGCGCTGACCGAGTCGGCGATGCCGGCGAGCCCGCAGCAGAGGGCCGCGGGCAGCAGCCACCACGTCACGCCCTCGGCGCCGGCGTTCCCGGCGAGCACGACGACGAGGCCGAGCCCGGCGATGGACGCGCCCCAGCCCATCACGGACCAGACGACGGCGGTCCCCTGCCGCCGCACCGCGCCCAGCGGTCCGGAGAACAGGCCGGCCAGGAACGCGCCGACGGCCGTGGAGGCCAGCAGGATCCCCACCGTGGTTTCGCCGCCGCCGATCATCACGGCGCCGATCGCGGGCAGCAGCGCCCGGGGCTGGGCAAAGATCATGGCAACTAGGTCGATGATGAAGGTCATCCGCAAGTTGGGGCGGGTGCCGAGGAAGCGGAAGCCTTCGACGACGGAGCGCAGCCCCGCGGGCCGGGCATGTTCCCCCGGCGGCATGGCGGGCAGCTTGAACAGCGCCCACAAGGCGAAGGCGAAGGTGGCGACGTCGATGGTGTAGGTCCAGGCGAAGCCGACCGTGGCGACGAGCAGCCCGGCCAGCAGCGGCCCGGCCGTCAGGGTCAGCCCGAAGCTGATCATGCTCAGCGCGTTGGCAGCGGGCAGGAGCTCCTTGCGGACCAGCAGCGGGATGATGGCGCTGCGGGCCGGCTGGTTGATGGCCTGCGCGCCGCTCTGCACCGCGATCAGCACATACAGCAGCCAGACGTTCCCCACATGAAGCCAGGCCTGCAGTGCCAGGCAGGCGGTGGTCAGCCACAGCACCGAGGAGGCCAGCAGGGCCACCTTGCGGCGGTCGTGGGCATCGGCGATCGAGCCGCCCAGCAGGCCGCCGAAGACCAACGGCACCAGGGCAAAGATGCTCAGCAGCCCGACGTAGAGGCTGTCCTGGGTGAGCCGGTAGACCTCCAGGCTCACGGCCACCAGGGTCAGCTGGCTGCCCACGGATGCGACGGCGGATCCCAGCCACAGGCGGCGGAAAGCCGGACTCTCGCGCAAGGGCGTGATGTCCGCCAGATATTTCCCCACCCGGATACTCTAGTGGGGCCGGATCAGCCGGCCGGTGACCGCGGAGCGCGCCGCGCCCGCGGGGAGGCGCCCGCCGGTGACCGCGGTGCGCGCCGCGCCCGCGGGGAGGCACCCCGCCTTGCGCCCGCGGGGCGACGCCCGAAAGAATCGGCGTAATAAGCCGCGCCTTATTATGATCGACTCATAATAGGTGCTTGAATGGGGGCATGACGGATCCGGCGGGCACCCACGAGGCATGGGCTGCGGCACTGCGTGCCCACGGCCGCCGGGTGACCAAACAGCGGCTGGCGGTGCTCACCGCCGTCGAGCATCATCCGCATTCCCCCGCCGAGCACATCCTCGCCGCTGCCCGCCAGGACCTTCCCGAGCTGACCGCGCAGTCCGTCTATGTGGTCCTGGGCGATCTCACCGATCTGCACATGCTGCGCCGCTTCGAGCCGCCGCACTCCCCCGCCCTGTACGAGACGCGGGTGGGCGACAACCACCACCACGCCGTCTGCATCAGCTGCGGCCGGGTGGAGGACGTCGAATGCGCCGTCGGCCACGCGCCGTGCCTGACGCCGAGCTGGGACGAGAACAGCCGGCCGATGACCATCCAGATCGCCGACGTGCTGTACCAGGGCATCTGCCAGGACTGCCAGCGCACCCAACAACTTCCCTCCGAACGTAAATAAGTACAACCAAGAAATAGGAGAACGATGACTCAGAACATCTCTGCGCCCGCCGTGTCCACAACCCAGTCCGGTGCCCCGGTCACGTCCGATGCCCACTCGAAATCCGTCGGTGCTGACGGCGCGATCATCCTCACCGATCACTACCTGATCGAGAAGCTCGCGCAGTTCAACCGCGAGCGTGTGCCGGAGCGTGTAGTGCACGCCAAGGGCGGCGGCGCCTTCGGTACGTTCACCACCACCGATGACGTCTCGAAGTACACCAAGGCCGCACTGTTCCAGCCGGGCTCCGAGACCGAGATGCTCATCCGCTTCTCCTCCGTCGCCGGCGAGGCAGGCTCCCCCGATACCTGGCGCGACCCCCGCGGTTTCGCCGTGAAGTTCTACACCACCGAGGGCAACTACGACCTCGTCGGCAACAACACCCCGGTGTTCTTCATCCGCGACGGCATCAAGTTCCCGGACTTCATCCACTCGCAGAAGCGCCTCCCGGGCACCCACCTGCGCGACGCGGACATGCAGTGGGACTTCTGGACCCTCTCCCCCGAGTCCGCACACCAGGTCACCTGGCTGATGGGCGACCGCGGCCTCCCCGCCTCCTGGCGTGAAATGCAGGGCTACGGCTCGCACACCTACCAGTGGATCAACGCCGAGGGCGAGCGCTTCTGGGTCAAGTACCACTTCAAGTCCAACCAGGGCGTCAAGACCATCACGGGCGACCGCGCCGAAGAGCTGGCCGGTTCGGACGCGGACTTCTACATCCGCGACCTCCAGGAGAACATTGCCGCCGGCAACTTCCCCTCCTGGGACCTGCACGTCCAGGTCATGCCGTACGAGGACGCCAAGACCTACCGTTTCAACCCGTTCGACCTCACGAAGGTCTGGCCGCACTCGGATTACCCGCTGATCAAGGTCGGCACCATGGAGCTGAACCGGAACCCGGAGAACTACTTCGCGCAGATCGAGCAGGCCGCCTTCGCGCCGTCGAACTTCGTGCCGGGCATCGCCGCCTCGCCGGACAAGATGCTGCAGGCCCGCATTTTCTCCTACGCCGATGCGCACCGCTACCGCGTGGGCACCAACCACGCCCAGCTGCCGGTCAACCTGCCCAAGAACCAGGTCAACAACTACAGCCAGGACGGCCAGGGCCGGTACCAGTTCAACGCCCCGTCCGTCCCGGTCTACGCGCCGAATTCCCTCGGCGGCCCCGCTGCCGCGGAACCGCTGAACCCGGCTGGCGGCTGGGAAAACGACGGTGAGCTCACGCTCTCCGCGCACTCCCTGCACGCCGAGGACGGCGACTTCGGCCAGGCCGGCACGCTCTACCGCGAAGTGTTCGACGACGGCGCCAAGGCCCGCCTGCTGGACACCGTCACCGGTGCCGTCAGCGGCGTCAAGAACGCCGCGATCAAGGAACGCGCCATCCAGTACTGGACCAACGTCGACGCCGAGTTCGGCGCCAAGCTGCGCGCCAACCTGGGTGCCGGCCAGGTCGAGTCCGACGCCGAGGCCGCCAACAAGGTCTGATCGGCTCGGCCCGGCCGGGCTTGCCCGGCCTGCCCGGCTTGCTAAGAACTCCCCGCCACGGATCCTCGTGGCGGGGAGTTTTTTGCGCTTTTCCACATGGGGCCACGCAGGCTCGCCATGTGGCCGCGGTGTCCCTACGATCCATACATGGACACATTCGCAGGCATACCGGATGCCGCCTTCCAGTTCTACGCAGAGCTCGAACACAACAACAACCGCGACTGGTGGCTGGAGAACAAGGCAACCTACGACGCCGCGGTGAAAGGGCCGCTGACCCTGCTGCTTGCCGAGCTGGAACCATCCTTTGGTGCGGCCAAGCTTTTCCGGCCCAACAGGGACATCCGGTTCTCCCTGGACAAGTCCCCCTACAAGACCGCCCAGGGCGCCATTGCAGCCACGGCCGAAGGCGTGGGCTTCTACATCCAGCTCAGCGCCGACGGATTCCTCATCGGAGGCGGCTGCCACACCCACACGCCGGCCCAGCTGACCCGTTTTCGCAGCGCTGTGGATGCCCCGGCCAGCGGCGAGGCGCTGCAGTCGATCGTGAAGGACATCGAGGCGGCCGGCTTCAGTGTGGAGGGCGAAAGCCTGAAAACCGTGCCCCGCGGTTTCGACAAGGACCATCCGCGGGCGGAGCTGCTCAAGCACAAGTCCCTGACGGCGGGGGTCAACGTGGGCCAGCCCGGCTGGCTCGGCACCCCCGGCGCAGCGGCTGAAGTGGCCCGCCGCTGGGAGGAGCTGCGGCCCCTGGTCGACTGGATGGGCCGCCATGCCGCGCCCTGACCCGGCTCCGGTCCGGCGACCAACGCCGAAGTCGCCGGAACCGCGCCCGGTCGCCGGAAGCTTCCAGCGAATTCGCGCGGCTCCGGCGACCTCGTTTTCTTATGACCGGGCGTTCACCGTCTAAGCGCGGGTGAAGGTGTCCTCGTTCTCCGCAGCGGTGTTCGCCGCAGCCTTGGTCTCCGCAGCCTCGGTCTCCGCAGCCTTGGCGGGGCCGTTGACGGAGGCCCTGGCTTCGGCGAACTTCTCGTTCAGCCGGGAGTGGCGCTGGCCGTAGGAGAAGTAGATGACGATGCCGATCACGAGCCAGATGGCGAAGAAGATCCAGGTTTCCACGGCCAGGTTGGTCATGAGGTACAGGCACAGGACGGCCGAGATGATCGGGAGCACCTTGCCGAATGGCACCCGGAAGGCGGGCTTGAGGTCGGGGCGCTTCTTGCGCAGCACCAGCACGCCGATGCTCACCGTCACGAACGCGGACAGCGTGCCGATGTTGATCATTTCCTCCAGCAGGTCCACGTTGGTGAGCCCGGCGACGACAGCCACGCCCGCGCCGCAGATGATCTGCAGCCGGACCGGCGTCGCCCGGATGGTGCTGGTCTTGGACAGCGAGCGCGGCAGCAGGCCGTCGCGGCTCATGGCCAGCACCACGCGGGAGAGGCCCATCAGCAGCACCATGATCACGGTGGTCAGGCCCACGAGGGAGCCGAAGGCAATGACCTTGGCGGCGTCGGTGTTGCCCACGGCCTCAAACGCCGTGGTGAGGGTCGGGTTCTTGGCCTCGGCCAGCTCGGTGTAGGACACCATGCCGGTCAGAGCCAGGGACACCAGGATGTAGAGCACGGTGACGACGGCGAGGCCGCCGAAGATACCGCGGGGCAGGGTCTTCTGCGGGTTCTTGACCTCCTCGGCCGACGTGGCCACGACGTCAAAGCCGATGAAGGCGAAGAAGACCAGGGCGGCGCCGGCGAAGATGCCGAGCGTGCCGTACTGCGCGGGGGCGGCGCCGGTGAGGAACCCGAAGAAGGACTGCTTCATGACGTCGGCGGCACCGGTGCCGCCGGTGGGCTGGGAGGCCGGCACGAACGGCGCGTAGTTCTCGAACTTCACGTAGCTGAAGCCCACCACGATTACAAAGAGGACGACGGCGATCTTTATCAGCGTGAAGACGTTGCCGACGCGGGCGGACAGCTTTGTCCCCAACACCAGGAGCACGGTGAAGACGGCGACGATCAGGAAGGCGCCCCAGTACAGGTCCACCCCGCCCAGGGAGATCGACGGCGGAATGTCCACGCCCATGAGCGCGAACACCTTGCTGAGGTAGATGCCCCAGTACTTGGCGATCACCGCACCGGCGGTGAAGAGTTCGAGGATGAGGTTCCACCCGATGATCCAGGCCAGCAATTCGCCCATGGTGGCGTAGGTGAAGACGTAGGCGGAGCCGGCAACGGGGATCGCGGTGGCGAATTCGGCGTAGCACATGATCGCCAGCGCACAGGTGACGGCGGCGATGGCGAAGGAAAGGGTCACGGCGGGGCCGGCGAAGTTCGCTGCAGCCTTGGCGCCGACCGAGAAGATGCCGGCGCCGACGGCAACGGCGACGCCCATGATCATCAGGTCCCAGGAGCTGAGCGAGCGCTTCAGCTGGCGTCCGGGTTCATCGGCGTCCGACATGGACTGCTCGACTGATTTGGTCCGGAATAAGTTCATAGGAAAGTCCAAAATTCTCGGTAGCTGGTTGGAAACAGACCTATCCATAGTAGTGTCCATCCACTGGACGGCCAGATTTGTCCCACATGGTGAGACGCAAAAGCGGGCCGTGCAGGTTTCCCTGCACGGCCCGCCCGCGCGTCGCAAGCTCCGGTTTAGACCGGCCAGTCCATCAGCGTGGACCGGATCAGGAACCGTTTGCCTTCCGGCGCTTCCACCGAGAAGCCGCTCCCCCGGCCGGGAACCACGTCCACGGTCAGGTGGGTGTGGCTCCAGTAGTTGAACTGTTCCTTCGACATCCAGAACTCAATCGGCTGCGGCTGCAGCCCGTCGGAAATATCGAACAGGCCCAGCTGCACGTCCGAGTCCCCGGTGATGAACTCCCCGGCGGGATAGCACATCGGCGAGGATCCGTCGCAGCAGCCGCCGGACTGGTGGAACATCAGCGGCCCGTGCTGGAGCCACAGCATGCGCAGCAGTTCCACGGATTCCGGGGTGAGTGCCACCCGGGAGAAGTCCTCCCCGGGAACGGTCACGGCGGCGTCGAGCTTGGTCGGTGGCGTCGGTGGCATCAGATTCCTTTCTGCATCAGTAGCTGATGACCATCAGTACTTGATGACCACGCGGCCGTCGATCTTGGCGTGCTTCATTTCGTCGAGGACGGCATTGACTTCGGAGAGTTCCCGGGTGGAGACGGTCGGGTGGATTTTGCCCTCGGCATAGAACTCCAGGGCCTCCTGCAGGTCCTGGCGGGTGCCCACGATGGAGCCGCGGACGGTCAGGCCCTTGAGCACAATCTCGAAGATCGGCGCCGGAAAGTCACCCGGCGGCAGGCCGTTGAACACAATCGTTCCGCCGCGGCGGGCCATCCCGATCGCCTGGCCGAAAGCTGACGGGTGCACTGCGGTGACCAGGACTCCATGGCAACCTCCGGTTTCGCGCTGGATGACTTCGGCGGGATCTTCGTGCAGGGCATTGACGGTCAGTTCCGCGCCGTGCTTCTTGGCCAGGGCGAGCTTGTCGTCGGCGATGTCCACGGCGGCAACCCGGAGGCCCATGGCAACGGCGTACTGGACGGCGATGTGGCCGAGGCCGCCGATGCCGGAAATGGTGACCCACTGGCCGGGCCGGGCCTCGGTCATCTTGAGTCCCTTGTAGACGGTCACTCCGGCGCAGAGCACCGGGGC
>DASWAW010000120.1:0-4045 GCA_036390955.1 Arthrobacter sp. | reverse complement strand
CCGGACAGGACGGCGACGGCGCCGCGCGACTGGCCGCGGCCGACGTCGTTCAGTGGAATATCGGTGGACCCCTGCAGCCGGCGCTGAGCGTTCCAGTCCGTCTGGCCATGGCGGACAAGGGCGAACGTCGTGAGGGTCATGGGTTCCATTCTCCCCTGAATCCCGACGCAGGTCAGAGCGGGTGCCGGAACGCCCCGGCTGGAATTGCCCAGGGTCAGCGGGAGCAGCCGGAATCAGGGGCAGGCCCGGCGGTGCTTAGGGCTCGACCAGCATCAGCATTGTTTCCGGACGGACGCCGTCGAATTTCATCGCTTCGGCTGCCTCTTCGGACTCCATGATTCGCTGGAAAGTTTCCATGTCGGGGACTTGAACGATCAGGCCCACACGCTGGCTCTTTGCCGGGTCGATGAACGTTCGAACCGTGATGCCCAGCGGCCCGAATACCTCTTCCCGTTTTGGTGAGCTGAGCCAGTGCTCAACGTTGTCGACTTCGTGGAAGATCATTAGTGTTGGCATCGTTGCCTCTGCTTTCCGGGTTTGTGCCAGGAGCCGGGCTGGATAGGGGGCCCGTTAGGACATCCTGATCACGCTGAACGTACCACGGCCCCGAATGCAGCGGTAGCGGGGAAAAATCGACAGTTCGGCCCCTCGCAAAGGGGCCAGCCGGGAAGACAGCAAAGGGACTGGCTGGCGGCAGGCGAGTGAAACTTAGGATTCGACGTCGGCCGCGGCGATTGCCTTGTCCGTCAGGATCGGCATCATCCCGAGCAGGGCGAGGGTCAGCACTCCCATGATGCCGAACATGGCCTGCAGGCCCAGCCATTGGGCCAGCAGGCCGCCAGCTGCCGCGCCGAGTGGCATGGTGCCCCAGGCCAGCAGGCGGTAGGCGCTGTTGACTCGGCCCAGGAGGCGGTTGGGGGCAATGCGCTGGCGCAGGGACACGGTGATGACGTTCCAGAGCATGATGAGCATGCCGCCGACAAAGAGGATTGGGCCAAGAACATATGGGTTGTTGGTCACGGCGGGTGCACCCACCAGCATCGCGCTCCCGAAGATCGTGAGCGCCAGGGACTTCGACCGGCCCAGCCTGGCCTCCGCCCATTCGGAGATGAAGGACCCAACGAAGGCGCCGAGGGCGGAGGCCGTCAAGAGCAGGCCGAACCCCACTTCGGACAGCTTCATCTCTGACACCGGACCTACGGCGAACAGCACGAAGACCGCGAATGCGGCGCTGGATGCGAAGTTGAACACCCCGGTCATCACCGCGAGCGTGCGGAGGATCTTCTGGTTCCAGAGGAACCGCAAACCTTCGCCGATGTCGAACCGCAGTGTTGTCTTCTGCTCCCGCTCGATGCGAAAAACCCCCGGGACCAGGAGCAGGCCCCCGACGGCCGCCAGCCACAGCGCCGCCGGTACGGCAAGGCCCGCAACGACGCCGACGGCCACCAGCAGCCCGCCCAGTGGCGGACCGACGAACTGGTTGGCGGTCAGCTCGACGGCGTAGAGCCGGCCGTTGGCGCGCGAAAGCTGATCCCTGTGCACCACCTGGGGCATGATCGACTGCGCAGAGGTGTCGTAGAGCGTTTCCGCCACACCCACCATCAGGGCGACAACGTACAGGGCCCAAATGGTGCCGAAATCCAGCAGGACGACGGCGGCCAGCAAGGCAGGCAGCACCGCGCGGCTGAGGTTGGCCCACAACATGAGCCTGCGCCGGTCCAGCCGGTCGGCCAGCGCTCCGGCAGTCAGGGCGAAGAGGAGCCAGGGAAGCGTCGCTGCGACGCTCAGCCCGGCAATCAGCGTCGGTGACTGCGTGAGCTGAACGGCCAGCAGCGGCAGCGCGATCTTGAAGACGCCGTCCGCGAGGTTGGACAGCCCGGATGAGGTCCACAGCTTCCAGTAGGACGCACCCAGCGGTGCCCGGCTGCGTTCCTTCACCTGCACGGCGTGATCAGTCATAGGTGCACCCTTCCCTATTGATTGAGAAAATTCAAGGGGATTGAATCCAGTAAATCAGTTTGTAGGATGGGTACATGACGGACGCAGGACCGGCGGGCGCGGACGCGAAGAAACCCGCGGCGAGTGCCCTCGAAATTAAGGCGCTGGCCCATCCGCTGCGCCTGAGGATCCTGCGCCTGTGCGGGCTCCACGAACTGACCAACAAGCAGCTCGCCGACCGGCTGGGCCAGGATCCGGGGACGATGCTCTATCACGTGCGGCAGTTGCTCTCCACCGGATTCCTGGAACCTGCAGCGGTCCGCACGGGGGAGAGCGGGGCGCTGGAGAAGCCGTACCGCTCCACGGGGCGGTCCTGGAATCTGGACACCGCTCTGCGTGAAGCTGGCCCGGGCGGTCCGCTGGCGCCGGTCGAGGCGTTCCGGGAAGAGCTGACCGAAGCAGGGCCGGATGCGCTCGCCAGCCTCTCACGCTTCGTGCTGCACCTCTCCGAGGCAGACGCCGAGGACCTCATCACGCGCATCTCCGCTGTGCTCAGCGAATACACCGACACTGACCGGCAGCGGGCGGACCAGCCCGCTTACGGTGGCATCTTTGTCCTGCACCGGTCACCTGACTAGGTCGCCGGCCCCTGCCAGCGGACGACGGCGGGACCCCCCGCCGTCGTCCTTCAACCGGAGGTGCCGGCGCCGAAGCGCCTAGCCGACGAGGCTCAGCACGGCCTGTGCGAACGCGTCCGGATTCTCCTGCGGAACGTTGTGCCCAATGCCCGGCAGGACGCGTTCGCTGTAGGGGCCAGTGAAGTAGTCCCGGCCCGCCATCGCCGCGGGGCCGCCGACGCCGTCGTCCCCGCTTTCGAGCACCACCGTCGGAACGGTGATGCGCGGCTCCTGGGCGATCAGGTCCTCGAACCGCTGGTACTGGGGGTCGCCGTCGGCCAGCCCGTAACGGTGGCGGTAGGAGTGGATGACGACGTCGACGAAGTCCGGGTTGTGCAGGCTCGGGGCGCTGGCGGGAAACGCCTGGCGTGCGCCACCCCACGTGGGCGACCAGGTGCGCCACAGCAGCTCGCACAGTTCGTCCCGGTTTCGTTCCAGCCCGCGGCGCCCCCGCTCAGAGTGGAAATAGTACTGATACCAGTAGCTTCGCTCCCATTCCGGGAGGGCAGGCTCGCCGGAACGCGCAAGGTTGTGCATGTTGTAGCCGCCGACGGTGACGAGGCCGGCGACTCGTCCGGGGTCCAGTGCCGCCACGATGCACGCCGCCCGGCCGCCCCAGTCGTAGCCCGCAACGACGGCCTGCTCGATGTTGAGGGAATCCATGAAGTCGATGAGATCCTGCCCGAGGGCGGCTTGTTGCCCTGAGCGGATCGTCGTGTCATCGAGGAAACGCGTCGGACCGAAACCGCGGAGATACGGCGCCAGCACGAAAGCGCCCTGGCCGGCGAGGATCGGAGCGACGTCGTCGAAGGCCCGGACGTCGTACGGGAACCCGTGCAGAAGGATGACCGGTGTCCCGCCCGGATCGCCCGCGGACTCGTAGCCTATGTCCAGGACGGGGGTCTCGACGCGGCCGAAGGATGGAAAGCTCATGCTGCCATTCTGACCCCGCCGGCACGTTGTCCTCAGAACCTGCAGGGGGACGCGCCCGCCTGCCGCCCGGAGACGCCACTTTCCCGGGCGGTGGGTTCGTGGCGTTCAGTCGTTGATCGCCTCGATGCCCTGCCGTTTGAGTTCCTCGAGGTGGTTCCGCATGTTCTGCAGCACCTCGGGGGAGTGCGGCTGCCAATCCACGATTTCGTCCACCACCCGCAGTGGCTCCCGGGTGCGGTAGGACCTTGTCGGGTTGCCCGGGAACTTCTTGTCCGTCAGATTGGGGTCATCCTCGAAGGGGCCAGTGGGTTCCACACGGTAGATTCTGCCTGGCCCCTCGCCCACTCCGAGTTCCGCTCCCCACGTGGCCGCATCCAGGGTTGCAGTCAGGTAGATGAAGTTCGCCCGCTTCCGCTCCCCGTAATTCGAGCTGTAGCCGGGTTCCAGCAGGTCCCCGGGCTTCAGGTCGGCCTTTGTGCCGTGGAAGAAGGGCCCGG
>DASWAW010000119.1:0-11335 GCA_036390955.1 Arthrobacter sp. | reverse complement strand
CCATCTCAGCATGGACGAAATGCAGGAACGTGCGCTGCTGAAGATCCTGCTGCAGATGGCCCCACCCGGCACGGCCTTCACCGTGGTCGGGCAAACCAGGGAAGAGCACGCCGTGGATCTGAACGTCAAGGGATCGAAGCTGCACAGCAGGACGCGGGTCCGGATCATGATTCCCTTTCCTGAGCGCCTCGACCGCTGGCGCAAGGCGGCAGCGGCGGACCGTGCAGGCATCCAGCTCTCCGAACCGAAGTCCGTCCAGGTTCGCCTCAAGGGCCAGGGCGCGGTGCAGGAAGCGCTTGAACGCCTGGTGGCCGGAACTGACGAATACCGGGGCAGTGCCAGTATCAGGGTCAGCGCCGAGACAGCAGGGAAGTACAAGGGCGTTCCGGTCCTGACCTTTGACGTCAAGGGCGAAGTCGTCGGTGTCGTGGGCGGGCGCTACCGCGATGAGGAGTCGGAGCTCTTCGACGCAGTGCTCGATCGGGGGTTGAAGACGGTTGGCCTGAGAGTCCGTCGCAGCACCTTCGGCGGCAATGCCCTGTATTCGACGGTCGACTTCAGCTGAGGCTTCGAGGTTCACAGCGTGGTGGCATAAATGGTGTCCCCTATACCTGGTCGGAATAGGGGGTGATGCAGCAATCCGCTGCAGAGATGATCCATCGGCAGGGCCCAGGGCCGGCCCAGAAGGCTGCAGGAGGCGATCTCCTGGGCGTTCACGGCTCGCACCTCCACGCGCCTGCAGATCGGCGCAGAGGGGCTTAAACGGGCACTGGTGCCCTGCGGTGGTGTCATCTGCCTGCAAGCGCGTGTGTACGTCCCAGGAGGCGCTCTGTGGGCCGATTGAGCACCTGGAGCTCCACGGGCCTGCAGCGGCGCCTAGAGGGGCTTAAGCGGGCACTGGTGCCCTACCACCACCCTGCTGGCCTACCGGCTCATCTGCCACTGTGCGGGACCGGTCCTGCCGGACGGAGGCGCCTGGTTCGAATCTCCCGTGGTCCTGTGGCTGAGGTCCCTGAGATACTGGCCGTCAGGATTACCTGACAGGAAGGTGTGCACCATGGGCTGGGTCTCGGACGACAACGAACACGAGGGATGGGCGGCTTCCATCGCGCCGGACGGACGACTCTCCGGATCGTCCACCGCCGGAGGGATGTTGGTGAAAGGCATCACCGGCCAGTACGCGCCGGACAAGACGATGCCGGACTACGAGGTCGTCCCGGACCGGGAGATTATCGGCTGGCGCGGAGCCTGCGAATGCGGTTGGCAAGGCGAGCTGTGGGAGCGCGTTACATCTCCGGACGACGCCGACTTCAGCCGGCGTCGGGAATACCTTGCCAAGGACGAATCGGCCTATGTCTCCAATGAGGTCGAGGACGCCATCCACGATGAATGGAAGGCCCACCTCGCACCCCTGGAGGCAGTGGCCGGCGTGAAGTCCGCGGCCCGCGAATACGCCCAGGCAGGGCACCGCCTGGATAAGACCGTCGCCGCTGCCAAAGCTGCCGGGGCATCATGGACGGACATCGGCCGCGCCGTCGGTATCAGCCGGCAGTCAGCTCACGAGCGATGGTCCGACAAGGCCTGAACTCAGGAGCCTCGAGGGGCTCGTTCAAGGTCCATGTCGGCCGCCGCTCTGACCCCGCCCAGGGTCGAGCATTGCCAGGTCTGCGAGCCACTTCGTTACACCCTGCTGACCCGTGTGTGAACACTCAGACAGCGGTACGGTTTACGACCCGATCGCGAGAGACAGTGCCCCGGTCCAGGACCGCCGGAGCGGGTGGTCCATGGGGTGGTCCATGGGTGGGCCATAGTCTGGTCCAGGGGTGGTCCAGGACCGCCTGAATGGGCTGGTCCATAAGTGGTCCATGGTCCGGTCCAGGACCGCCGAGTGAGTCGGTCCAGATGACGGTCTGACCTGCCCTGGTGACCCCAGTCCAGTAAGGGTTACGAGCCACCTGGCGGCCCGGTCCAGGAGTGGTCCAGGACCGCCTGAATGGTCTGGTCCATAGGTGGTCCGGAAGTGGTCCAGGACCGCCTGAATGAGCTGGTCCATAGGTGGTCCATGGTCCGGTCCAGGACCGCCGGAGTGAGTCGGTCCAGATGTGGTCTGACCTGCCCTGGTGCCCCCCAGGCCATGAGCCGGTCCGGCAGGGGTACGAGCCACCGGAATGGTCCAGTCCACGACCCGGTTCAGAACGGCCCACGACCCGCCTTGGCGACCCGGTCCATAAGCCGGTTCAGAACGACCCGATGACACGGTCCAGATGAACGGCTGACCCGCCAGAGTGAGCCGGTCCACGAGCCGGTCCAAAGCACCCCGGTGGCCCGGTCCGTGACCCGCCGTCCTGACCCGGTCCAGAGAGCAGCGCTGACCCATTCCATGACCCGGTCCAAAGCACCCCGGTGGCCCGGTCCGTGACCCGCCGTCCTGACCCGGTCCAAGTGATGGCCTGACCCTCCATGGTGACCCGGTCCAGAAAGGGCCCCGGCGCCGGAGTGACCTGGTCCAGATGGATGGCTGACCCGCCGGAGTGACCCGGTCCAGATGAGCGGCGACCCAGTCCAGTGACCCGGTCCAAGGTGATGGCCTGACCCAGCTCAGCAGCATGTACGAAAGGAGGGTGGCCCACCGGCGGGGGAGGGGTAATGGCACTGGTGAGAAATTGAGGGGCCGCGGGGGGAGTGAGCCGAAGGCGAACCTAGGAGTCAACAAGAAGAACAACAAAGAGTTAGTCGAACAGGTCAACGAACAGGATCTAAGAGTTAACAGAGAAGGGAATCTAATGGGTCATCAAGAAGCCAGCTTTACCCGGTCTGCTTTCTCATCGCTTTACGTCTTGCTTTTCATGCCGCCCTGATAAGCCGGCGGAGGGCGTAGCCCGGAGACAGCGTTCAGCGTGAAGCTAACCGAACAGAAGAACGAACAGAGAAACGAAGAGTCTTGCTGAAAGAACCGCAACCGATCTGTCATGCCACTTGCTGCAGTCCAGGACTCCAAATGCCCTTCGAGCTTTCCGGCCTCGGAGAACCATCAAGGCCCTTGCCGCCCTTCCCTTACTGCGTCCATCTCACTGCTGACGTCGGCATACGGGTCATCCCTGCGCCGGCTCCTGCACCACGCAAATCTTTACAGCTCTGCCCTAAGCGCTTGTCGCTACGCGAAAGCGCTTATAGAGGTGTACACTTTTCTGTTATGACCTCGCCACATTCCCCTACTGCCTCTCCGATCGATGTCCTGGTCATGTTGGCTGCGTCCCTTTCTTCCTCGACCGTCACCCCTCAGAGGTTCTTCCTGTCCCTCGCTACGCGTGCCGTCTCGGCAGGCATAAGCGACAACGACCTGATCACCTTTCTGAAGAAGCACACTGAAACTCATCCCGGTCTTTCCTCCCTGCTCTCAGATCTGCCTAAACGCAATCATCTGCTCGCTCGCGCCCGCGCAGCGGTTCTTTCTTCCTCTCCTGCAAAGGCGCCAGAAAACAGCAGGGACACGGCGCGGCTCAGCCTGGGCAGAATTTTGACTCCGGTCCGGACCCACTCCGGCGGTGCTCCGGTCCTGACACCGGCGAAGCAGATCCGGGCGCGGGCAGCGCTGGCCGTTCTCTGCGGTGAGCAGCTCAAGTCGATTGGCAGCAAGAAGGGCTGGGGCACGATCATGATCAGCCACTCCTTCCTGGCCCTCCGGATGGGCGTCAGCCGCCCAACGGCCAAGGCAGCCATGAAGGATCTGGTGGACCTGGACTGGATCCAGCCCGTGAGCGTCACGCGCCCCGATTCGGCCGGCAGGTTCAAGATCGGCTGGTACCTGACCCCGGCCCAGAAGAAGGTCACCGCGAGGGTCAAGGACGAGCTGGGGCAAGTCACTTTCCCTGGTCAGTATGAGGCCATTGCGCACCTGGCCGGACTGGACGGCGAACCGACCGAGAGCGACCGGCTGACGGCCCTGCTGACCCGGGCGGTGGTTCACCCGGCGTGGGTCTATGGGACTGACCCGCTGACCTACAAATCCTGGCTCCTGGCCCTGGCCTCCGCGACGGGCGTTGACCCGGTCCAGCTGGGCCTTCCGGCGCGGTCTGTTCCTGCTGCCAGGAAGGTCCTGATCAAGGCCGGCCTGGACCTACTGAACCAGCCCGCACAAGGGGACACCACTCTTGCAGAAAGCGACCTCTCCGACCGGCTCAACGCGGCCCTGGATGCCTGGGCCGAAAGCACCGGCGCCTACGAGGCTGCGGCCGCCGCGAAGGCCGAGTACAAGGCCAACGCCGAAGCCCGCACGGAGGAGCTGCGGCGGGCCCGACAGGTACGTGAGGAAGCCAGCCCGGCACTCGATGAGATCTTCGGTCTGGTCGAGACATTCCCGTCCGCGAAGGCCACCGCGGTGAAGAGCGAAACCGCCAGGGCTGCAGCCGACGAATTCCTCAAGTGGTGGCTGGCCGAGGCGTCCAAGGCAATCGCCCGTGATCCCCTCACGGAGGAGCGGCGCAAGGCCCTGAAGTTCGAACTCACCAGGCGCCTGAAAGTGCGTGGCTTCAAGGGGGACGCTATAACCCTGATGGTCAACGAGGTCATGTCCCACGCACAGCCGCTGCTGGGTGCGGATGAGTCCATTCCGCTGGCCACCGAAGCACCGGCCGCGAAGAGCGAATGGATGGGCGCGGCGATGGCGACCATGGCCGAGAAGGAGCTGGCCGAAGCCGACCGGGCTGCCTTCGCAAAGGAGCTGTTTGCACGGCTCCGCCGACGCGGCTACGAGAAGGCCAAGGCCCTCCAGGTCGTGGACCGGATCCTGCCCGGCAAGGAGGATGTGACCCTGGCAGCATAAGGGGACACCAACCCTGCACAGCGCCTCTCAGAGGGCCCGTACCGAATCCCGCTCCGGGCCCTTTCTGCTGCCCGGCCATCGTGCCGGATGTGCCGTGTCCGTCCACCTCCAGGAATAAGGGCTAGAAGGGGACACCATTGCTGCACGGACGAGGGCTCTGCAGCGGAATGGGCTGCCCTGCCAGGAGCCCCTGTAAGGGCCTGGAAAGCTCCGGATGAGCGAGTGCCCGGACCGCATGGCACCAGGCCGCCTGCACCCCCGCGCCGGGCCGCTGGTAGACGCCGCTACGGATCTGTACGGCGACCGCCCGAGTGCGGGCGCAACCGAGCAGCCGAAAGGGACGCTACTACTGCACAAGGCAAGCGGGCCTCAGGGCTGGCATCGGACATACGCTGGGGACCTCGAGAGGAGGCCCGATATGCCGACTGCACCAGAAGGGCCGAGTCATGGGGCCGCCTTCATGGACATCCCTGAGATCGTCGAGGAGCTCTGCGACGTCCTGACATCCAGGCTCGTGGCTGCCCTTGCCGGCGTCCAGGACCCGGGGCAGGTCCGCCAGTGGGCGAGTGGTGACCTGGAGCCGGTCCAGCCCGTCCAGCGGCGTCTCCGCTTCGGCCGGGACGTCCTGCAGGAGGTCGAAAGTTCCCAGGGGAAGAAGGCCGCCCAGGCATGGGCTTTGACCGTCAATCCCCGCCTCGGGAACGGAGCGCCCATCAAAGCGATCCGGGAGGACCGGTTCCGGGAAGTAGCGGCCGCGGCCAAGGCCTTGCTCGAAGACGCCTACGACGGATGATCCTCGGCCGAGGCTTGTCGAAGGGAAGCCACCTCAAGGGACACTCACTGGAGTTTTCCTGAGGGCGGAGGCTTTTACCCAGGCGGCGGTCCTGACACTGTGAAGCGGTGAACCTGCCGGCGGTGCCCCACCTAACAGCAATGATCTCTGCGTGCCGCGGAGCGCTTCGAAGGCCGGCTCGGTCGGGAAGCCTTGGCAGGGACGCTACATCCCAGCATGTTGGTTCCCGGGGCCGGAAGAAAGGGCATCGGGTCCTCCGCCGGCCGAACCCTCGGAGGGCTGTGGCCAGCGCCTGCAGGGAACGGGGCTGGAAGGGGACACCACTGCTGAGTGGGAACCGTCTCTCCAGGAATGGCCGCTCTGCCAGGAGCCTCTGTAAGGGCCTGCAAAGCTCCGGACGAGCGAGTGCCAGTGCCGGACGGCCTGAGGCCTCCTGTGCCACCTTCCAGGGCCGCCGGCAGGCGCGGCTGCGGATCCAGGCCATGACCGGTCCATGCCGGGGATCACTGGGCCTGCTGCCGCGCCGGAAGGGGCTCGGATTGGTCAAACAGAGCTTGTTCCCTCTGTTCCTGGCCTGTTCCGGCTTCCGGTGTCGTGAAGATCCGCGCCAATAAAGGGATGTAGGCCCGTTTGTGGCTTGTTCCCCCTGTTACCCCTCGGGAGAGGGGGTATGGCTTCGTAAGTGAAGAGTGTGGGAGAAAGTGCTGCAGAGAGAGTGAAGCTATACGAGGGGGCTATGCACAATAGGGGGAACAAGAGGTAACAAGACAT
Organism: Arthrobacter sp.; assembly: GCA_036390955.1. Classification (GTDB taxonomy): domain Bacteria; phylum Actinomycetota; class Actinomycetes; order Actinomycetales; family Micrococcaceae; genus Arthrobacter. The sequence continues at coordinate 4,949 of DASWAW010000119.1, read as the reverse complement.
ATCTATCTATCTATGGACACCCTTGCTTCCCTTTATTGGCGGGGATTTTGCCTCAAAAATCCTGTTACCTTTTCTGTTACCTTTTTGGCGTTTTTCCATGAACCAGGACCCCGAAACAGGTAACAGAACGCCGGATCTGCCTCGAAATGGCCCCTGAACGGCCGTTTCGTGCCGCTGAGACCCGGCCCGAGGCACTGCAGTAGCGGTTGAGGAGCGACGAGGCTGAGCATCCCGAAAGGGGACCCCACTCCTTCGTAGGGCAAATCCTCCAGATTAGAGCCCCACAGGGACGATGACACTGGCGTCCAGGTCGTGGGGGAGTCTCGCCCGGAGCCAGGAAAGTGACCTCGTCGCTGTAGGACCGGCCGGGAGACTGCAGGGGCAGGACGCCCTTAGGGACATCCGCAGTCTTCACAAGGCGCAGGTCCCGGGCGCCGTCCCTGGCCGGTGATGATCTTTGCGCCATGCGCTCCGCCGGACGCCTCGGAAGCCGTCCGATCGGGTACTTGGAGGGACGCTATAACCCTGCGCCGGTCCCTAGGCAAAAAGAAAAGGCGCCCGGTCCGGACTGGCCGGCGGGCACCTGATCTATGCAAGGGGACACCAAAGGAGTGATAGCCGGGCGGTGTAGCCGCCAGCTGACGGACCGTCAGTCGCGTCGCTCGACGGTGTAGAACACTGTGGCATTTCCGCAGCGGTCTTCGGCTCCGGGGAACGGGCCGGCCGTGATGACAGCCTTGCCGCTGGCGAACGCCCGGCCGCCGTGAGCGGGGGAGTTGAAGTGGCCGAAGAGCATCTCGTCGAAGGGATCATCGTTGGGGCGCAGCGGCTGCGGCTCGCAGTAGTGGTAGTTGCAGTCCTGGTTGCCGCTGGTCCCGACCTTGGCCAAAAAGACGGTGTCGCCGGCGGCGAGGTAGTCGTGGCTGCTGTATGCCTTCATGATGATCTGCTTCCCCTTAGGTGTTCCTTGCTTGAACTAACACTAGGGTAGCACGATTATGCGTAACCGCGTACACGCCAAGGGCTAGGGGCATGGCCGGTCCGTGACTGTGGGGGGCATGGAAAAGAGCCGGGACCAAAGAAGACCCGGCGGACCGAAGCCCGCCGGGTCTTACACTGCGGAAAACCCCCGCCAGAGGGTATAGCTCCACAGCGCCGCGGGGCTCTCCGGCCAGATGCCTCCCGCCAATGTGTTCACTTGATCCGCGAATGCCTAATCAACTCGGACCAAGGGCGAGAGTCTTCGTCCGCGCCTCGATAAAACGCGGCCGATCCATTCCCGCCGTAGAAGAGGCTAGCCCGTATGAGGGAAATTGTGCGGACGCCGCAACGTGTCGTGCTCCCTGGGCTCGAATCGTTCACCATGTCGGCTACACGGCCCGGAGCTCACCCCCGGAGGGGACAAGGAAATGAGCCGGGAACAAAGAAGACCCGACGGACCGAAGCCCGCCGGGTCTTACGCTATAGAGCCCACTGCCAAGTAAGACTCCACAGCGCCGCGGGGCTCTCCTGCCAGAGCGCTACCCGCCATTGTGTTCACCACCCGATCCGATGCCTCGAGTAGGAGCAGCGGACCAGGGGCGAGAGTCTTCGACCGCGCAACCTAAAGAACACGGCCGATCCATTCCCGCCGTAGACGAGGGTAGTCCGCGCCAGGGGAAATATGCGGAGGCCGGCCATGTCGGCAGCCGACCAGGGATGGTCGCGTGGCTCGCATCGCTAACGACCAGCGGGGGACAAGGAAATGAGCCGGGAACAAAGAAGACCCGGCGAGCCGAAGCCTGCCGGGTCTTACGCTGCGACGCCCTCCTGCCATGAAGAAGCTCCGCAGCGCCGCGGGGACCCTCCAGCCCGGAGACTACCCGCCATTGTGTTCGGCTCACCCCGCTGCCTTCAGTGGAACAGCGGACCAAGGGCGGGAGTCTTCGGCCGCGCCACTGAAAGAACACGGCCGATCCATTCCCGCCGTAGAAGAGGCTAGCCCCTACCAGACCGATTGCGCGGAGGTTGGCCGTGTCGGCAGGCTTTCCGGATGCTCCTCGTGGATCCGTCCCGCCGGCGGAGGGAGCCTCGCCAACAGGTCACCGGTGCATCAGCGGAGGGACATAGAAATACCCCGCCGGACTGGCCGGCGGGGTGTTTCGTGAGTGGTCTACCAGTCGTTGCCGAGGACCATATCGTCGCGCTCCTGGGCTTCGCGGGAGTCGCGGAGGTGCTCTTCGCGGGCGGCCAGTGCCTGCTCGGACTCCCAGGCCTGGTCCTCAACGACGGTGCGGATGGCGGCTTCGACGGACTGTTCGATCTGCTCCATGGTGAAGATGCCGTTCTCGTCCTCCAGGGCGATGTCGACGTCGCCGATGCAGTAGAGGCCGGCCTCGTTCGGGCCGCCGGCCGGGATGCTCATCGTCTCGAGGGCCTGCGAGATCTTCTCGGCCAGGTCAGTGTGTGCGTCCAGCCAAGTCTGGACGGCGCCGCCGATGTCGAGGCCGATGCCGTAGCGGGCCTGCTCGGCTTCAGCTGCAGTGTGGAGGGCTTCGAAGTGGAAGGCGGTGTAGATGTCGTTGACGAGCCCGAGGGCTGCTTGGGTCCGGCTGGCGTTGTCGCTGCTCATGGTGTTCGCCCTTCGTCGTCTGTTCCCTTGTCCTATTAACAAGTATATAGGTCGTGGGTGCTGAAACCAAATCCTGAGAGGCCCATTCCGGTGCCAGTTTCGGGCGGAATCCCTTGCAAAAACTGGGGACGCTATTACTAAAATAGGGTACACTGAATGGGCAAGGACATATCAGAACAGGCGATCGCAGCGCGGGCTTCCCGACTGCAGAACGGAGACCCGCACCAATGGCAAGGCCCTCACTTCACGACACAGGCCCGCTGGTCCTGGCGATAATCGACGGCCGCCCAGGCGGTTGGTGCGACGGCATTTTCGATGCGCCCGACGACATCAAAGAACACGCCATAAAAATGGCCGGCCGTGGTCAGGAATACAAGGCCGGCCGTTCGTGGGTGAAGTGCGATGACAGCACGCCCCTCGGTGCCACTGCCGCTCTGTTTCATTTCGCGCCCGGGCGCACTTCCCTGATCCAGGCGCCGGACGATGTCCGGCTGGCATTCTCTCCTCTGGAGGTCGGGCTCAGCCGATCAGAGCCGGAGGCCAACTGATGTGCCGCGCCGGAGAGCGCCACTGCAAGGGCAAGTGCACCGACCTGAAATACCGCTCGGCCTCACAGCGCGTCAAGAAGGCAGTTGCCAAGCTCCTGCGGATCCTGCACATTCTGCCGCCACCGCCGGCTCCGATGACAGGGGACATAGAAACCACTTACACGCTCTCGGAGCTGCAGGGACTCATAAGGACGGCCATTCGCAGCCGGCCGGCGAATGCGGGCGAACTGACACCCTGGGAAATTATCGAACGCTCGGAGCAGGACGCGGTCCGCGCGGATCTCGTCTCCAAGTACGGATCCCTGGATCTGGCCGTCGTTGCGGCCGGCGCCATTATCGCCGACCGAGCGGAAGAGCTGCAGGGCGTAACTACTGCCGCGGTCCACTACAGCTACCACAACCGGGAGGGCGCTGCCGACCGGGCACACCGGGCCTACCTGAGCTCATACGAGGCGCATCTGGCTGCGGGCAACCCGCGGGACATGGGCAGAGAGTCAGAGCTTGAAATCCTCCGCGTTGCGGCCAACAAGGTCACAAACGGCACGGACAGCGAAACGCTCAACGACTTGCTAGACCTTCGCCGCGGATACATCTCAGCACTGTCCGAGGTGGTCCCGATGGGAGGGACATTGAAATTCCACCCGGACAGTGACCCGGTTGCGGTATCTGCCGCGCAGGCCGGCTCGGCGTGCTTCCCGACAAGCTGGCTGGACCTGTCGAATGCGGAGCGCCCGATTTATGCCGGAACGGTCCAGGACGGCGCGTATTACCAAAGCGGCGGTATGGCAGCGGCCTGGCAGCAGGATGCGGACGTCTTCCACTTCCCGGCCGGTGCTGTCGCCCCGCCGACGGAGCACGGCGAATGGATCGCGACCGGGGAGACTACGGACGGAGGCCTTCGGGTCTTCACTCGTCAAAAGTGGGAAATCGCGCCGGCAGGCTCAAGGGTTCCCCGCACGCAACCTCACAACCTCCCTCAGTGGGAGGAGTGGGAGAACCCGACTACGGGGGAAGTGGTCGTGCGGCGACCTGTCCCGCGGGATCCGCCGGTCTACAAAGACGCCTCATCGCTCTTCGTCAGCCCCGACCCTCACCCGGCAATAGCGGGGATCGGCGAGTACGAGGGGGTTGCAATCCATGAGCAGGCACACCGCTACCAGGCTGTAGTGCGCGGCATCACGGGGCTCGAGAACCTCTTCGTTACGCGGCGTACGACCCTGGCTGACGGAACCAGGCAGAAGGCGGAGTCTATCGGGATAGACAACATGACAGCCGAAGGGGACATCATGGCCCGGTCTGACCACTTTGCCTTTGCCTACTCCGGCCGGGTTGCCTATGAGGGTGGTGCGACAGAAATTATGTCCACCGGTGTCGAGGGGCTCTTCGGAGGCCAGTTCGGTGGGCACATCGGCCTCACCCGCTTCGGAGCCGATCTGGAAATGAGGAACTTCATTCTCGGCCTCATGGCCACGGTGTAACCGGGGAAGCTCGCGGACAACAGAGCCCGGCCGGCTGGTTCAGCGGCCGGGCTCTTCTGTGCCCGGAGGGGGACATGGAAAAGCCCCGCACCGGGTGTGGCGCGGGGCCGTAGCCCTTTCTGTCTGGGTCAGGCGGCCAGGCTGGCTGCCAGGTAGCTCTTCGGGTCTTCTTCGGGGAGGTCAGGGACGGCTTCCATGCGGCGCTGCTTGTCCATGGCGAACATCTCCTCGGAGGCGGCCTTGAGGCTGAAGGCATCTTCGCGGCCGCCGGCCTGGTTGATGAGGGCCTCGGCAAGTTGATCAGCGGCGACG